>NZ_VPDM01000033.1:0-29322 GCF_013417645.1 Acinetobacter sp. YH12236 | reverse complement strand
ACACAAGTTGTTCTTCATAATCTCTTAATGATCTTCTTGCTACTTCGTCAGTAGCAAGCTAGGTCGGCTATATTACTCTCTATCTCTAGAAAGTCAACCAGTAATGAAAATTATTTTTAAACTTTCTTTCTAAAACCCAACTTAACCATTTCACGCTAAGTTACTGTTTTATCAGAAGTTTTAATCTTCATCACCGCCGATGGATGTGCATTCTACAGCATTTCAGAGGGCTTGCAACACCTTTTTCAAATAAATCTTACCGCATGTCTAATTTTTAGCCTTTTATGAAGTTTTTATTCATTTATTATACAATTTTGCTTAAATTACGCCTATTCCTAGTAATACAGTTTATTATTCCGGGTTAAACAACGCCACTATACTCAGAACAAGGCTTTGGGGTTTCCTTATGCATCGCTCTATTTATTTATCTTTATGCTTATTTTCTTTGGCCTCTAGCCCATTAATTTTTGCTGAAGACACTACTCAGGCTGAACAGACTGAAATAGAAACTGAATCTTCTACTACTGCTACGGTTCCACTCAGAGAAAAAATATCTTCTAAAGTGAGTCACCTGCAAACCCAGCTAAAAGTCGATGCTAGTGCTGCACAGGCTGAAGAAGTTAAAGATCCTTTCCAGGGCTGGAATAGAAAGGTGTATCAATTTAATGATGCAATCGATCAGGCAGTTGTTCGCCCCATTGCGGTTCAGTATCAGGAAAAGGTTCCTCAAGATGTGCGTGGCAGCTATACCCAGTTCCGTAGCAATTTAGGTGAACCATGGAATGCGGTAAACCAGTTGATTCAGGGCCGTCCTGCTCGTGCAGCAAAATCTTTGGGCCGTTTTACCATTAATACCTTAACTACTTTAGGTCTGGCAGACCCAGCCCGTCGTCTGGGACTGGATCATGAAGATGAAAAGTTCGGGATTACGCTAGGTTATTACGGTGTACCTTCCGGTCCTTATGTGATGTTACCGTTCCTAGGCCCAAGTTCTGTGCGTGATACTTTCGGTATGGCAGTCGATAGCCAGACCCGTCCACAGAAATATATTCTTGAAGATGATGAAGGCTTGTATTGGGGTGATCAATTCTGGCGTGCAATTGATAATCGTGCAGAATTACTTGATATTGAAGGTGTGTTAACAGGTGATCGTTATGCACAAATTCGCGATATTTATTTGCAACGCACCAATTATATGATCGCCCAGAAAAAAGGTCTGGAACAGGAATCTTTATTCCTTGAAGATGACTTCGATGATGAAAATCTTGAAGATGAATCTTTCGATGAAAATGAGACTGAATCTTCTAGTGATGACCTTTGAAACCTAAGCTCAATGATGATTTGCTAGCGAAAACCGTTCGCTAGCAATCATTTGCTTGTTATAGTACATCTTATAACTCATCCTAGGATCGAACTACCTGTCTATGTATTTCATTCAACCTACCCGTGATATTCCTTATTTAGATCAAGTGCTTGAGAAGCTTCCGCACGTTCAAGTAATCAAGCTGGAAGATCACGAGTTGTACGATGCGACGATTATTGCCATTGCAGATGTACATGATTATCTGAAATATAAGTGGAACCTTCCGACTGTCGTATTAGCGCTGGAAAATGAAGGAACAGCCTTGGCACAAGCTTGGGAACAAGGTGCTTTGGCAGGCTGGATCTGGGATAAACTGCCTGAACAACCCGATATCGCATTACAAAAAATCGATGCGCAATATAAGCGTAATCAGGATAGTCGTGATCTTCCTTCAGCAGCAGAGCTACAAAAACGTTTGCTACCGAATGAAATTGAATTAACCAATTATGCGGTTGAAACCTATTTTCAGCCTTCTGCCTATCTATCTGGCGATTGGTATGATTACTGGAAAATCAGCGATAAAGAAGTCATTTTCTATCTGGCAGATGTTTCTGGTCATGGCGTTACCAGCAGTTTATTAACATCCTGGATGGCAGCCTTTCATGGACGTTCGAAAACGCCTCGTGAGCTGATCAAGAAGCTGAACGGGATGCTGGTTCAGGAAAATATTGAAAAACATATCACCATGATAGCCGGAATTCTGAACCTGGAAACCCATGTCTTGAAATGGTCCAGTGCTGGCCACTACCCTCCTCCGATTATCTTTGAACCGAATCAGGAACCTAAAATCCTGTCATCCAGCAGCTTTCCTCTTGGCCTCACTGAAGACCTTGAGGTAGAAGAAAATGAATATATCCTCAGCCGCAATGCACGATTTATTATCTGTTCAGATGGAGCATTGGAGCCGTTTAACGGCGGTCTGAATGAACAATTTTCCCAATTATTGCATCACTTACAGAACGAATCCTTCGAGGCACCCGAACATGTTGCCGACGATATTGCCATTCTCAGCTTTATAAGAGTGAAATAGCAGTATAATCACAAGCTTTATAAGCACTTAATTTGATTGCGACTTTCAGCTACTTGAGTATCCGTAGACCCTATGGGATAATTTAATATCCTTCTCTGCAAATGGCATTTATATGTCAACAGGTCATGTTGAATATGCAAGCTTGAATGGAACGCATATTTTTAAGCTTATCGGCGAAGTGCGGGCCCAATCTTGTATTAGTCTAGACAAATTACTGAACAAACTTGAGCAGCAGGACAACGTTGTTGGCGCAATTGTTGATCTGACTGAAACCAGCTTTATTGACAGCACTGTACTGGGTGTCCTAGCAAAATTAGGACTTAAACTTAAGCAGCTCCATAAGATCCAGGCGGTGATGTTGTCGACTAACTCTGATATCACGACTCTGGCCAACAGTATGGGCTTGGGGCAGGTCTTTGTCATTTTGGATTACTGCGGTGATTCAAATGTATGTACGCGTAAACTGATGGAAGAACATGTGACGCATCAAGCAATGCTGAAAACTGTTCTGGATGCACACAAGACTTTAATGCGGTTAAATCAGAGCAACCAGAATATGTTTGAGCCCTTGGTCAAACAGTTGCAAAAAGAACAAGATAATCTAGATCAAGTGTCTGAACAAAAGGTATGAACACACAATAAGGAATCCCTATGACTTTACTTTCTGTTGCACAGATGAATTCCCAGAATGAAATTGAGCAAAATTTCATGACCATCGAATCATTAATTCAACAAAGTAAAGCAAAAGGTGCTGAGCTTATTGTCTTTCCTGAAAATTTCGTCTGTTTTGCTGCTGGTAAGCAGCGCGAAACCGCTGCTCAGTTCGAGAGCATTCAACAACGTCTGGAACAACTAGCGCATCAATATCAGATCTGGATTATCGCAGGGACATTACCCTGTCCTTATCGTCCTGATGGTTCGATTATTGAAGATGACAGGGTTCGTACCGTTAGCTTGTGTATTAGCCCAGAAAAAACTGAAGCCCGCTATGACAAGATTCACCTCTTTGATGTACAGGTCGGTGATGCTGTTGGTGGCTATCAGGAATCCCAATTTTTTGAACCAGGTACCGATGTTGTTGTTGCGAAAACACCTTTTGGCAATATCGGTATGATGGTCTGCTATGACCTGCGTTTTCCTGAACTTGCGCTTCATTTACGTGCCCATGGCGCGAATATTTTAACTGCGCCATCTGCCTTTACTTACACCACTGGCCAAATGCACTGGCAATTATTATTGCAAGCACGTGCTATGGATACCCAATGCACAGTTCTCGGTGCTGCACAACAGGGTTGGCATGGTGAAAAACGTCAAACTTGGGGACATGCCGCTGCCACAAACAGCCGTGGTCAACTTCTCGATATGGTGCATGCGGAAGGCGCACAGATTATTACGGTTGATTTTGATTTGACTGGGCAGGCCAAAGTGCGTGAGTCTATGCCACTCATGCAGCATCGCAAGCTACTAAAGTTCTCTTAAGTCAGACTTTTTACCGCATTCTCATTCGCTTGCATAAATTAACAAAATCCCTGCTTATTCTTCCCTAGAAATTATGGAGCATAGAAGTTCCATAAAAGAACAAGCAGGAAATACTCTCATGTCATTAGAAAAAGCAGTATATACCGCACGTGCCAAAGCTACAGGCGGTCGAGATGGCCGTGCAACCTCTGACGATCAGATTCTGGATGTGAAACTGGCAGTGCCCAAGGAAATGGGTGGCCCAGGTGGCGGGACCAATCCTGAACAATTGTTCGCTGCAGGTTATTCAGCCTGTTTTTTAGGTGCCATGAAGTTTGTTGCCAACCGGGATAAAATCAATATTAGCAAAGATGCCTATATTGAAGGTGAAGTTGGCATTGGTCCGATTCCTACCGGTTTTGGCATTGAAGTGACTTTAAATATTCATTTAGAAGGAATGGAACAGGACGAAGCTCAAAAGCTGGTCGATGCCGCACACATCGTTTGTCCTTATTCAAATGCAACCCGAAACAATATTGATGTTACTTTGAATGTCATCACCTAAGTCTACATAAGCATTCCACTCTCTATCCTGAAAAATCAGAAGTCATTTCAGGATAGAGCTGATTATTCTTATAAAATTTTAATCAAAATTACTTTGTGCTATTTCATAGAAAAATGATCACTTGAGATATTTACTTAAGAAAACTGTGCCTTCCTATCCCATCGAATAAAAATTTACTCTGCCGCCTCATTGGTTACACGCAAAACTTCTTCAATCGTGGTTTTTCCAGCCAGTACTTTACGTAAACCATCATCGCGAATTGAACCAGATTGCTGACGTGCATAGGTTTCCAGCTCATATTCAGCCGCATTACCATGAATCAGACGGCGCATATGCTCATCAACCGGTACAATTTCATAAATGGCGGTACGTCCACTAAAGCCGGTATTACCACACCGTTCACAACCGTGCGGTTGAGGTAATCTTAAATCCTGTGGATGCTCAATATGTTCAAACAGATTCTTTTCAAATGCATCCGCATCCTTCCAGGTCGCACAATGCGGACATAAGGTACGTACCAGACGCTGAGCAACTACCCCAATTAAGGAGCTGGATAGCAAGAATGGCTCAATTCCCATGTCTTTTAAACGGGTCACTGCACCAATCGCAGTATTGGTATGTAGTGTTGATAATACCAGGTGACCAGTCAATGATGCCTGAACTGCAATTTCTGCGGTTTCCAGATCACGAATCTCACCGACCATCACCACATCCGGATCCTGACGCAACATGGCTTTTAAAGCACGAGCAAAGGTCATGTCGACTTTGGTATTTACCTGAGTCTGACCAATCCCTTCTAACTGATATTCCACCGGATCTTCAGCCGTCAGGATATTTTTGGAACCATCATTTAGATCAGAAAGTGCTGCATATAAGGTAGTGGTCTTACCCGATCCGGTAGGTCCAGTCACCAGAATAATGCCATGAGGACGATGCACCAGGGTCTTGAGTCGATCATAATCGTTATTCATCAAGCCCAGATGAGTCATATTTAGACGGCCAGCCTGTTTGTCTAGCAATCGCATCACCACCCGCTCCCCATAAGAGGATGGCAAGGTTGAAACACGGACATCGACTTCACGCCCTGCCAGACGCAAGGAAATACGTCCATCCTGAGGAATACGTTTTTCTGCAATGTCCAGCTTGGCCATGACCTTGATCCGTGATACCAGTAATGGCGCCAGCTCACGACGTGGCTGCACAATTTCACGCAACTGCCCATCGACACGCAAGCGTACGGAAAGTCGTTTTTCGAAAGATTCCACATGAATATCTGAAGCTCCAACCCGGATTGCTTCAGACAACAAGGCATTGATCAGACGGACAATAGGCGCATCATCCTCCTGATCCATCAGGTCTTCAGCTTCAGGAACTGAATCGGCAAGACTTAATAAATCCGGGTGATCTTCCAGACCAGCCGCCACCTGCTGTGACTCACCGCTATCACCAGCAAAACTGGAACTGAGTAACTGATTGAATTCTTGTTCTGTACAATGTTGATACTGAGCCGGATGACCCAGCAAACGGCGTGCTTCCTGTAATGCAAGCATAGATGTATTGTCACGACGGACAATAAAAGCCTGATCTCCCTCGTAACGCAATAGCACACCATGACGTTTCGCAAAGCTATACGGGATTTGTAATTGTTTCAGTACTTGCATCGCAGATTATAATAATGATGAAAAAATTTAAATTGAGTGTACTCTAAGCATATGACAGCGTGAAGTATGTTTTCAAAGATTTAGCAAGAAAGGATGCCAACATTGCCCCAAGATCAAGAGGAATTGAACCTGCAGTCTCCCAGAATTCAATGGTGGGGAGAGCAAAGTTTTGAAATTAACGAGTCCAAGGCCTGGCAATTTGGCTCTCTGCTGTTTCGTTTGACCCGAGGCTTGCAAGAATGGCGACTGGAATATTATCGTCCGACGGTGCAGTACGATTATGAACAGCAATGGCATCAGATTAGTGATCCACTATTTGCATTCCCGACCCCGGTGAAAATTGAACGCTATATGTTCAAATCTACCCAAAGCAAGTTACAGCTTATGCCTCGTCTGGCGAATCGCTCCGTAGTAATTAAACCGGTTGATCCGATTTATATTCCGGCTGGACAACGTGGAACGCTCTATATCAGCACCCCGCTATGGATTGCCGGTTTTGTCGAAGGTCAACGTGAACCGATTTTTGATCTTCCAGTGATTTTACCGAAAGATACCTGGTTTGGGCCAAATCACCGTTCCGGTGAAATTTGCTATGCTACCGCAGTCGATGGCCGGACTGAATTGCAACAATTACGTCCTCGTGCATTCCGTGCTGTGACCCCGATTGAGTTTCATAATACCAGTCAGCAGCAACTGCGTTTCGATCGGATGAATGTTCCAGTACCTGCATTGCCTCTCTTTTATAGTGCCAGCACTGAACGTCTGTGGACCTCGCAGATTAAGGTTTTGCATGAAGGTCTGGATCGCCCACCCCGGATCCGGGTGGAAAACCGTACCCCGCCCAATGCGGGTGAAGTGGATTATTTACACCCACCGCGTGATCCGGCGGGAAATTTATTTAATATGTTTGATTCATTTTTCTAAGAGCGTGTGATGCCAAATTCGAATATTCCAACCGAAGTCACCAACAGTCTCAAGGGAGTATTTACCAATATTAATACCGATCGCCTGACTGAAATCGTCGTCGCGGTTGTGCTGTGTTTTATTGGTTTCCTGATCGCACGTTTTTTTTCGAATGCTTTTATCCGTACTATTGGTATACGCTTTAATGCGCATCAGCAAATGGTCTGGCGCCGCGGGATTTTCTACTTTATTTTCCTGCTGTTTGTGATGGCAAGTTTGAAGGAAGCTGGTTTTAAACTCAGTGTTTTCCTTGGTGCAGCGGGTATTTTAACCGTCGCACTGGGTTTCGCTTCTCAGACTTCAGCGTCAAACTTGATCAGCGGTATCTTCCTGATCGGTGAAGGATCTTTTGAGGTCGGTGATACCATTCAGATTACACTGATTCGTGGACATACCGTTGAAGGTGAAGTGATTTCGATTGATCTGCTCTCGGTTAAACTGCTTACCCAAGACAATATCTATGTACGTTTGCCGAACGAACAGCTGATTCGGGCTCCGGTACATAACCTGTCCAAGTTTCCGATCCGGCGTATTCCGATTACCTTGGCTATTAATTTCCATGAAGACATCATCAAGGTGCGTGAAGTACTGCTTGATGTTGCCAATAAATATCCACTGGTTCTGGCCGATCCAAAGCCTGCAGTCACAGTCACCGCCTTCCGTGAATCTTCGATTGAACTTTTGTTTGCGATCTGGTGCCAGCAGGAAAATTATCTGAAAGTCCGTGATGAAATGCAGGAACGAATCCGAAATGGCTTTCTCGATAACCAGATTGAAATTCCGGTACCGAAAATGGGCTTTGTTGATCATCCACTGGCTCGCCCACTGGAAAATGAAGACGTTGATCAATATGCCAATGAGAAGGAGCTGAAGAGAGAGCCGGATTTAAAATAACTTTTTCTAAATCACTCCTCACCTCCCTTTACTAAGGGAGGAACTGTCATAAAAAGCCTGTCTTTCTTTTACATATCGCTTAAAGCAGTGCTTTAAGCTCGTTCAGGGTTTGGGGAGATTAAATTAACGCTCAAATCGAGTAATTTAGATTCAAACCCTTTTCTCCCCATCCGGCATTGGTGCTATATACGCAATCAGTAGCATGACCCCACCGGCCAGCAAGAATGAAATCACACGTGTCAGTGTACCGGTATGAGATAAGTCGAATAACACCAGCTTCAAGCTGACGATTACCAGAATACTGCCTCCTAAAATCCACATCGGTTTAAGCCTTTTTAGCGTAGCCGTCCACATAGTCGCCCAGGCCAGCAATACCCAAAGAATCGTCAGGCTTAACTGTACTGTGGCATTACTCCACAATTCCAGGCTATTGAATGGTGTTTGCAGATAGATATGTAAGGCCCGTAATACAATATAGCTCGACAGCCATAACAGGCTTAGTACCATCAGTACCGACATCATCCCGCGATCGTGTCCTGCCCGAATCTGCTGCAACAGCATCCACAGGAAACTGGCAAGCATGGCCAGACTGATCAGATCAAATGGATTGAATAGAGGTAACCAGTAATATTGGAAAGCTTGCTGGTTAAACAGCTGTGAGCATATTAACCAAGCTCCCATTAACACTAAGCAGTTTTTACTCTGCCAGAGTAAGCGCCACTCTGAATTTTCTTTTTGTCGGTAACACCAGAACCAGAACACCAGAGGAAAAATTACCATACTCAGATAAGGCATGCTCGGTATTAGGCATACACTAGCCAAAGCCAGGCTGGCAAATACCCCAAAGCTCATCCACTCTTTGGATAAATCAATCCCTTTCACCGGTCTTAACCATAAGGCAGCCAGCAATAATGATGAAAGTGCAAAGATTCCACGCTCTAAAGCACTTGGCCAGACCAGAATCCCATTTTCGCTATGATCAACAGCCAGCAAAATCGCAATGATCACCAATGGCGTAAGACCGCTCCATTTCGGTAATAACCAGCACCATTCCTGATGCTTGCGCTGAATGATCTCACTTAGAACCGTATAACCCAGTGCAAGACTGAATAAACTATAAATATAGGCCTGCTCATGAGCGAACTCATCTTCAAGCAAGGCAAACAACATCAAAATTCCAGCAAAACTGAGAATGCTCAGAAAACTGATACTTAAACTATTCAGCTGCTGGCGATATTTGGCTTTAAGCTGACTCAGGAAGACGACAGCGACATAACAGAAGCTGAGAATCCAGAAAATTTCCCGCGGTGTGGGATTAAGCTCAATCAGATAGTAAACACTACTGAAGCCTGCCATGATCAGCAGTCCCATACTCAGATAATGCGCAACCCGAATATTCTTTTCCAATGCCCAGAGATAAATCAGTACGCCTTCAACCGCCCAACCGACTACGCTCCACTGCTCTGTCAATAAAATGGGGGGAACCAAAGCCAGAAAGATCAGCATCAGGCTGAGATAACTTTGGGAAATGACCTGAATACTCTCTCGACGGCGAACTAAGGTCCAGCAGACTGCAAATATCCCGGCAAATAACAGACTAAATCCGGCTTGCCAAAGCTTTTGATCAGGCTGATTGAAATGAATCAGATACAGGAAAATATAGGCGGTAATCGGTGCAGCGAAAATCAGGGCAAGATCCAGAACCGGTTTTAAACGAAAACGCGAAAGATCCTGCCGAGCCAGTAACTGGCTAAAACGAAAGCCCAGCCAGATGAATACCGCACTATGTGCCAGAATCAGAGTCGTCATCGTATAACGTTCGTATGTATGACCATGAATCAGGCTATACATTCCACCTACTATGACTGTGACCAGAAAAGCAATCTGGTTCAGGATTTTCCAGGGCCGCAAACTGCTAAGGAACAGCACGCCGATATTAATCAGCAAATAATAACTGATGAACTCAACCGCAGAAGCATCCCGGGTCGGCAAGGTAAACGGCGCTAGATAGGCAATGAATAAGGCCATGAATGCCAGCTCAATACTTTCCTGTTTCAAGCTTAAGTACAGCGTAATTGCCAAAATGACCAAGAACACCAGAGCTGCCAGTGGCAACGTGGCAATCACCAGATTGTAATAGGCAAAGAACAAGGTCAGAAATAATGCCCCTAATCCCAAGCCTTCCAGTCCCAGACCGAAACTGCGGTTTTTAGCGATCAGGGTATAACCCAATCCGGTCACAACAACAGCAGATAAAGCGACCAGTCCTAATTTTACCGCCAGGCTCAGCTGCCAGTGCTCTGTTGCAAAACGGAGTAATAAAATAATCCCAATGACCAGAATCGCGATCGCAGCTTTAAGAACCGGATTTCCTCGAAAAATCCACTGCTGGATCTGATCCAGCAATTGTGGTTGATCTGGACTTGCTTGAGTAGCAATAGGTAAAGGAATATCTGGTTGAGTGATTTCTGGATGAGCCTGATCTGTTGACCGGTAACGAGATTGCAACTGGACAATGTTACGTTCCAAACGCTGTAGCCAGCGTAATAGAAAGAAAATCCAGGCAGTAATACCAATACCCATGAGCCAGTTGAGCTCAGTCACGCCTCCGACAATGGCGATAATAGAAGAAATATATAGCGGTATTTTAGAATTGGCTGGCACAATCACCTGCGTCGATGCAGCCAGATCCCGCACGGGCGCTTCAATGGCACTGATATATTGCATCACGCTGATCAGGAAACCCAGACCAGTGAGATAAGTCACGATCTGCAATTCCAGATACCATGCACTTATCCCCACAATTACCAGACTAATCAGCCAGATCATACGCAATTCATTTTGCCTTGCCGTCATTCTTCTCGTTCTCGTTCCTTAACCATGTCATCATACAACAGCTTGTACTGCTTATTTCATCTTCACCCGATATTCGCTAAGCTGTAGAAACCGACTTGCCCCTGCGAGTGCAGTAAAAATCACGTACAATAAAACTGTTTTTTGAATAAGGAATTGATTACATGCCACCATTTGTCTTGGTCGATGGCTCTTACTTTTTATTTCGTGCCTTTCATGCACTACCACCATTAACCACGTCAACCGGTCTGCACACCAATGCAATTCGTGGTGCGATTTCTGCTATTCAAAAACTGATGCGCCGTACCCAGCCAACCCATATGGCGGTGATTTTCGACACGCCTGAACCGACTTTCCGTCACGAGCTATCACCTATTTATAAAGGTGACCGTCCGAGCATGCCGGAAGAACTGTCACAGCAAATTCCATACTTACATGCCTTGATTCGTGCTTTGGGCATTCCCCTGCATATGCTGCCAGGTGCGGAAGCGGATGACATTATTGGTACACTGGCTAAACGTGCTGAAGCTTTAGGCCATCAGGTGCTGATTTCGACTGGTGATAAAGACATGGCACAGCTGGTGACTGATAAAGTGACCCTGGAAGACAGTTTCAAAGAAAAACCAATGGATGTTGATGGGGTTTTTGAAAAGTTTGGTGTATGGCCAAACCAGATCATTGACTATCTGACCCTGATGGGCGATGCCTCAGACGGTATTATGGGTGTGCCTGGGATTGGGGCGAAAACTGCAGCCAAATTACTCAATGAATATGGCTCGATTGGTGGCATTCTGGAAAATGTCGACAAGATCAAAGGTAAAGTGGGTCAGAATATTAAAGACAATACCGATGGCATTGCACTGGATCATCAGTTGGCCAGCATCATTTGCGATCTGGATTTAAGCTTCACTTATGATGACCTGAAACTTCAGGATCCAAATGTAGAAGCTTTACGTAATCTGTATACTGAACTGGAATTCCGTAACCAGCTGCAATCACTGGATCATCCAAATAATCCCAATAACCGTAATTATAAACAGGCTACCCAATCGATTACTGCCAAAGCAGCACCTGAACCTCAGGAAGCCGATGAGCAGCAGGCGACACTGAGCAGTGATAATGATCAGCTTGGAGAAGCCACTTATCATACTGTGTTGACTCAGGAAGATTGGAGTAAGCTGTTTGAACGTTTAAACACTGAAAAACGCTTTGCTTTTGACACCGAAACCACCAGTCTGGATTATCGTATTGCACAGATTGTTGGTTTTTCGGTGGCTTTTGATGCACAGGATGCCTATTACGTACCGCTAGCACATGATTATGAAGGTGCGCCAGAACAGCTCAATCGTGAAGAAATTTTGGCTCAGATCAAACCGATTCTAGAAAATGAAGCCATTCAGAAAATTGGCCACCATCTGAAATATGATGCGCATGTTCTGGAAAATCACGGCATTCATCTGGTGGGCTGGTATTTTGATACCATGCTGGCTTCTTATGTATTGAACTCAGTTGCCACTCGCCACGGTATGGATGATGTGGCTCGTCTGTACTTAAGCCACTTAACCACCACTTATGAACAGGTGGCGGGTAAAGGCGCCAAACAAAAAACTTTCAATAAAATCGAGATCGAAACTGCAGCGCATTATGCGGCAGAAGATGCGCATGTGACTTATCGCTTGTTTGAAGTACTCAGCAAAAAGCTGCAGACTTATCCTGAACTGGTCAATATTCTGTACAATATTGAAATGCCTGTAGCGCGTGTGCTGACCAGTATGGAAGAAAATGGCATCCGACTGGATCTGGCTTTCCTGGATCAGCTCGGTTGTGAGTTCGCTCAAACCATGCAGAATCTAGAAAATCAGATCACGGAAATAGCCGGTGAAGCGTTTAATGTTAGCTCCCCTAAGCAGGTCGGTGAAGTTCTGTTTGACAAACTGGGCCTAAAAGGTGGTAAAAAGACCTCTACCGGTCAGTACAGTACCAGCGAAAGTGTACTGGAAAAACTGGAACACCCGATTGCTGAACTGATTTTGGAATATCGCGGTCTGTCTAAACTGAAAAGTACCTATACCGATGGTCTATGCAAACAGGCCAATAACGAAACCCATCGTGTGCATACCAGTTATCATCAGGCACTCACAGCCACTGGCCGTTTATCGTCTACTGATCCAAACCTGCAAAACATTCCCATTCGTGCAGAAATCGGACGTCAGATTCGTAAGGCCTTTATTGCACCTGAAGGTCGTGTCTTACTCGCAGCCGATTATTCACAGATTGAATTGCGTCTGATGGCACATTTATCTCAGGATGATGCGCTAGTAGATGCCTTTAACCATGGACAGGATGTGCATCGCCGTACCGCAGCTGAAGTTCTGGGTATCCCGCTTGAAGAAGTGACCAATGATCAGCGTCGTCAGGCCAAAGCCGTGAATTTCGGTCTGCTCTATGGCATGTCTGAATTTGGTCTGACCCGTCAGTTAGGTTTCACCCGTCAGGAATCACAGGAATATATCAAACAGTATTTCCGCCGCTATCCGGGAATTTATGAATATATGCAGCGTACCCGTCAGGTGGCATTGGAACAAGGCTTCGTTGAAACTATTCTAGGTCGCCGTTTATACACACCTGATATCGATGCCCGTAACATGATGGTCCGCAAAGCCGCTGAACGTGCGGCGATTAATGCACCATTACAAGGTTCAGCTGCAGACATTATCAAAATGGCGATGATTGAGGTTGATAAAATGCTACCTAAAGATCAGGCCAAAATGCTGCTACAAGTGCACGATGAATTGGTATTTGAAGTCGATGAAGCGATTGCAGATGAACTGGCTCCTCAACTGGCCGAAGTGATGCAATCTGTGATTGAAATCTCTGTGCCTTTGGTCGTGGAAGTCGGTAAAGGCATGAACTGGGATGAAGCGCATTAATACTAAAGCTCCTTCCTCCTTTTAGGAGGAAGGTTGGGATAGAGGTTATTTAAATTTATAGACCTAACCCTAACCCTCTCCTACAAGGAGAGGGAATTTTCTTGAAATAAAAAAGGACGCCTAAGCGTCCTTTTTCTTTAGGGTCTGATTAAAGACCGGTTAGCAACACAATTGCCACCTGATTCATAATCATTTCAATTACGATCAATGCCAAAATTGCCAGAATTGGAGACAGATCGATCATTCCCATATTCGGCATGATACGACGGAACGGTGCCAATAATGGTTCTGCAAGTTCCTGAACTACCTCAATATAAGGTGAACGGGATTGCGTAAACATCACCACCCAGCTCAAAATAATCGTTGCAAAAATCAGGTAACGACAGAAACGGATCAAATCCTGCATCATGGTAACGAAGGTTAGAATAAGCAAATGGATTGGACCATTTGGCATTCCCCCAGACAAATACATGATGCCAAAAATTTTCAGCAAATACAGCACGACCAAAAGTGCCAGTGCAGCAGTATTCACCCGGCCTTTACCTGCAGTTGGAAAAATACGCCCAAACACATCTACAATTTTAGTCGCTTTGACAGTAGATAGAACGACAGGATTATAAGGACTCACCGCGGCTAATTGCATTAAAAAGCGGAAGAATACGAGCAAAATCGCGACGTTAATGATAATGCCAAAAATTAGCGCAGAATTTGCACCCATACTTGAACGTTCCTAAAAATTAAACTGATAGATTATTTGCTATTGTCACTGAGCTCTTGGGCCAGTTCCTGACTACGTTTTTGCGCAGCAGCAAGCGCTGCCTGAATATTCTGAGAAATCTGCGCGCGATCAAACACTTCCAATGCCGCCTGAGTTGTACCATTCGGAGATGTTACATTCTTACGTAGCTCTGCCGGTGTATTCGAACTGGTGATCGCCATTTGCGCTGCCCCCAAAGCAGTTTGCAATGTCAATGCAGTAGCTACTTTTTCATCCAGACCTAAATTCTTGCCTGCACGAATCATGCTTTCCATCATATAGAAGAAGTAAGCAGGTCCTGAACCAGAGACTGCAGTTACGGCATCAATCTGAGCTTCTGAGTTTACCCAAATTGTCAGACCGGTAGAAGCCAAAACCTGACTCGCCAGCTCACGGTCATCATTACCAACTTCTGCATTGGCAAATAAACCATGTGCACCAGTCTGTACCAATGCGGGTGTATTCGGCATCACACGGACAATACGATCAGTACCCAATAGCGCAGATAGTGTTGCAATCTCGGCACCCGCAACAATTGAAATCACCAGCTTGCCATCAAGTAAACCTTGAAGTGGTTTTAACACACCAGCTAAAACCTGTGGTTTGACTGCAAACAGGACGATATCCGCATCTTTAATAGCAGCAATATTATCATCGGTGACATTGACTTCTTTTTCTGCAAGAAGTGAGCGTACTTTCTCAACCGGATCAGAAACTGTAATACGCGTTGCTGGCAACCCCTGCGAAATCAGCCCGCCAATCAAGGCTTGAGCCATATTACCGCCACCAATAAAACTAATATTACAATTTAAAGCTGCACTCATGTTTAATGCTCGTCGTTGAATTCTAAAGTTGAAGAAACCGAAATGGGTAGCCATCCCCCTGCTTCACAATATGCAGATTGAGCTAACCAAAATCCTTTAGGTGTAAACACGCCTAGCATAACATTATCTGTGCTTAATATTTGAATAGTATGCCGAGTCCAGGGAAATATTTGCGCTTCCTGAATAGCTTTTTTGAGCGGCCAGTGTCCCACCCGTCCATAGAGATGGATTTTTTCACCCCCCTTCCGTTGCCGTAAATACAAGGGTTGTCCTAATAAAGTGGGAGATAATCCTATCTCAGCCCTTTGAATCCTGAATTGACCGGAAGGAAGATGAACCTGATCTTTATTCTGTAAAATGATCTGCTGTTCAGCTACGTTTAGCTGTTGATCAGCCAGATAAACTTCAGCTTTTAGTCGATGCAACTGCTGCTGATAACGCACATAGTAATAGCCCGACCAATGTAGCGCTGCTTGAGCATCTGGTTTCGCTCCAATTACTTCAGCCTGTACACGCTCAACCATGTCCAGAGAGGGACGATATTGTCCCTCACCTTTCATCCAGACCGAGAGTAACTGACGCTGCCGTGCTTTGGATAAACTTGAGAATGAAGATAGATCGAGAATTTCGGCGTTACCACAGAGTTTGAGATCCTGCTCTAATACTTCTTGCAGAATGTTTTGTGCATCCTGCATCAGTTCACTGGTACGAGCCAAGGCAGACTGCATTTTCGGATAGCGATGACTTAAGACTGGCCACAGCACCTGACGTGCCCAGGCACGGTCATAATGAGTATCCTGATTGGTCGGATCTTCAATATTCTGGATATTTAAATCTGCTGCCCATTGGCAAATCTGCTCACGAGAAATATCCAGCAGTGGCCGCCAGATGGTTAAATCTGTCCGTATATCGATCGCTTTCATGGCAGCCAGACCATCAATCCCTGCACCAGAAAGTAAGCGCAACATCAAAGTTTCTGCCTGATCCTGCTGATGGTGAGCCAAGACCAGAATTTCATTGGGCCGAAGATGCCGTAAATAAGCTTGATACCGTGATTGGCGAGCCTGTGATTCCAGATTGCCGCTGGCAACATGGACAGGCTGAATGATGCAAGGAATATTTAGTTGCTGACACTGTTGCTGGACAAAAGCGCCCCATTCATTGCTGATACTTTGTAATTGATGATCAACATAAATCGCGCGGATTTTTTCCGGACACAAAAAAAACATCAGATGTAGCAACAGCATAGAATCTACGCCGCCACTGCATCCGATTAGAAATTTTTTTTCTGCAGAAAATTCCTGCAGTTGCTTTAAGATGCCAGACCTAAATTGTCGCTGCCAAACTTCATTAAACGTTGGTAACGTGCTTCGCATCGTGCTTGTGGTTCCATTGCTTGCAGTTCATTTAAAGCTTCTTTCAGGACTGCTTTCAGTTGGTACATGACCTCGTCCGGATCCAGATGTGCACCTTCACCTTCATCAACAACGTATTCAACAATGCCCATCTTCTGTAATTTTTCAGCAGTCAATGCCAAAGCTTCACTGGCTTGTTCCGCTTTTTCTGCGGTTTTCCACAGAATAGATGCACAACCTTCTGGTGAAATCACTGAATAAATACTGTGAGAAAGCATCACTACACGGTCCGCCACGCCAATCCCGAGCGCACCACCTGAACCGCCTTCACCCAGAACAGTGGCAATTACAGGCACTTTCAGATTAGAAAGTTGTGCCAAACTTGACGCAATCGCTTCAGCCTGACCACGCTCTTCTGCACCTACACCCGGGTATGCACCCATGGTATCAATAAAGGTAAAGACTGGCAGATTAAAACGTTCCGCCATATCCAGCAGACGCTGAGCTTTACGGTAACCTTCCGGGTTACTCATCCCAAAATTATGCTGCAATTTTTCACGGGTACTACGACCACGGTGCTGACCCACGATCATCACCGGTTGTCCATCAAAACGTGCCAGACCACCGATCATTGCGCCATCATCACCATAGAGACGGTCGCCATGTAAAGCATCAAATTCGGTGAATATTTCACCTACGTAGTCCAGAAATTGTGGACGTTCCGGATGACGAGCAATCTGTACTGTCGTCCATGCTTTTGATGGGGTAGCTTTATTTTTCATAGGTCAACCGTTTTCATCCCTATAAAGGTATTAATTAACAAATTGTTCAGATTGAACCGAGAGCTCGATCTCCCAATTTTTAAACTGCACCTGTTCATCATGCAGTTCAGCAATCAGTAATGGCCATTGTTTGGCATCACCAGAAATGCTGAGCTGCCATTGTTGCGCATTCTTGACCTTGAGTTCAATGGCAGGAAGCATCTCATCACTACGACTGTGATTGACCAAAACCGCCAGACGCAACAGCAAACACAGCTGTAAAAGTTTAGTTCCACCGACTTTCATCACATCATGCTTGGCATCAGCGCGCAATTTACGACGATGGTGTGCGACCAAATGTGACAAATAATTCTGATCTACCTGCGAAAAACCGGCAATGTCAGAATGTTGCAATAAATAGGCACCGTGGCGGTGATAACCACTATGACTGATCGCTAAACCAATTTCATGCAAATAAGCGGCGCGACGGAGTAAATCACTGTCTTCACTATACAGGCCGAGATCACCAGCCACATCATCAAACAGTTTTTGCGCAGTCTGCACTACACGTTCGGCCTGTTTGGCATCGGCATTATAACGACCAATTAAGGCATGAACAGAACGATCACGGATATCTTCATGCTTGAAACGACCCAAGAGGTCATACATCACGCCTTCACGCAATGCGCCATCTGAATAGACCAGATGTGGGATATTCAGTACATCAAATACTGCATATAAAATGGCAATTCCTGCAGGTAAAACTGCACGACGGTCATCTTTCAGACCTTCAAACTCCATGTCCGAAACATGCTTATATTTGAATAATTTATCTTTAAGTTTTTCCAGACCTTCACGGGTGAGCTGTTCTTTATCATTGCTCCAGCCCATATTGACACAGATCTGACGACAGGCTTTGATCGTACCACTCGAACCAACGACTGCATCCCAACCGGCAGATTTATAAGTATTGGCAATGCCTGAAATTTCTTTACGTGCCGCAGTCACTGCCTTATCAAATGCTTTATGGGTGATTTCACCATCAGCAAAGAATTTCTTGGTAAAAGTCACACATCCCATCTGCACAGATTCGGTATGAATGGGTTCGAATTCTTCCCCAATAATCAGTTCAGTCGAACCCCCACCGATATCTACCACCAGACGACGGCCAGTATTGGCCATGGTATGTGACACACCGAGATAAATTAGACGCGCTTCTTCGCGACCAGCAATAATTTCAATCGGTTTTGGTAAAATTTCAGCTGCTTTCTGAATAAATTCATGACCATTTTTGGCCTGACGCAAAGCATTCGTTGCCACAATCCGTAAACGGTTCGGTTGTACCGATCCCAAGCGACCGACAAAACGGGCCAGACAAGCCAAACCGCGCTGCTGTGCGGCTTCAGTCAAATTTTTATTTTCATCCAGTCCCGCAGCAAGTTGAACCTTTTCTGACATTGATGCGACTTTTTTCACTTCGCCATGATCCACCCGGGCAATCGCCAAATGAAAACTGTTTGATCCCATATCGATGGCTGCGAGTAATTCTTCATCAATCAAAAAATCAGACATTCTAGAAATAAACCTTTTAAGAATTGTGCTTAGAGTAATTCACAACCATGCAATTTAAAAGCCATTTGTCAGGACAATTTCGCGTAATTATTTTTTTCATTTATAGGACAATTGTATGAGGCGATGGTGACTATCGTGATCATCCATTAGACAAAACAACATTAAAGCTTGAAAATTTACAGATTCCCCTACATTGTTAAAGATGGCTATGTAATACTAATAATTATAGTTATCTTTATAAAATTAATTCTGGAGCACTCCATGTCTGGCAACATCGTAAACACTACTGACGCAAACTTCGAAGCAGACGTTCTTCAATCAGACGTTCCTGTACTGGTTGATTTCTGGGCTGGCTGGTGTGCGCCATGTAAAGCTATTGCCCCTGTACTTGAAGTATTGGCTGATGAATATCAAGGCAAAGTGAAAATTGTCAAAGTTGACGTAACATCTTGCGAACAAACTGCTGTGAATTTCAATATCCGCAACATTCCAGCTTTATTGATGTTTAAAAATGGTGAAGTCGTAGCGACTCAAGTCGGTGCAGCACCAAAATCTAAATTGACTGCATTTATTGATCAAAACATCTAAGCATAAAATGCTATAGTAAAAATACGCGACCAAAGGTTGCGTATTTTTTTCGTCTATAAATTGACAAAAACCTGTTTCTCTCTTATATTTCAACTTCAAGAGATAAAGGATGCTAAATCCTGTCAGTTTCTTACAAGACACATTACATAACATGCCGCTCGGCAATAGAAATTGTTTTCACATTTCTCTTTGAAACAATCAAACAGACCTCTGAATTGTTCTTGTGCAAATTCAATTGCTTTCGTTTGAATGCTTATATGCGGCCGAATGTTACTCCCTTTCTAACCTATACCTTAGAACTTTGATTCTATCTGACCACCTATGAATTTAACCGAACTCAAGAAAAAACCGATTGGCGAACTCATCAAGATTGCCGAGTTTATGGGCCTTGAAGGTATGGCTCGTAACCGTAAGCAAGACATTATTTTTGCCATCTTAAAACGCCATGCGATGAATGGTGAAGAGATTTTTGGTGATGGCGTTCTAGAAATTTTGTCAGATGGTTTTGGCTTCTTACGCTCTGCAGCAGGCTCTTATTTGGCAGGTCCTGACGATATCTATGTCAGCCCATCACAAATTCGCCGCTTTAACCTGCGTACCGGTGACACCATTACGGGAACCATTCGTCCGCCTAAAGAAGGTGAGCGTTATTTTGCTTTGCTGAAAGTCAATCAGATTAACTACGATACCCCGGAAAATTCACGTAACAAGATCTTGTTCGAAAACTTGACTCCATTGTTCCCTACTGAACAATTAGTGATGGAACTTGGTAATGGTACGACTGAAGATTTAACTGCACGTGTCGTCGATCTGGTGGCACCAATTGGTAAAGGTCAACGTTCAATTATCGTTGCACCACCGAAAGCTGGTAAAACCATGCTATTACAGAACATCGCGCAATCGATTGTTCGTAATAACCCTGAATGTTTCCTGATTGTCCTTCTGATTGATGAACGTCCTGAAGAAGTCACCGAAATGGAACGTACCGTTCGCGGTGAAGTGGTCGCTTCTACCTTTGATGAATCACCTGCCCGTCACGTTCAAGTGGCTGAGATGGTGATTGAAAAAGCCAAACGTTTAGTTGAACACAAGAAAGATGTGGTGATTCTGCTGGATTCGATTACCCGTCTGGCACGTGCATATAACACTGTGATTCCTTCATCAGGTAAGGTATTAACTGGTGGTGTAGATGCACATGCACTTGAACGTCCAAAACGTTTCTTCGGTGCGGCACGTAATATCGAAGAAGGCGGTTCTCTTACTATCATTTCTACTGCACTGATTGAAACCGGCAGTAAAATGGATGAAGTCATTTACGAAGAATTCAAAGGTACAGGTAACCAGGAAATCACGCTAGATCGCCGTATTGCGGAAAAACGCGTCTTCCCTGCGATGAATATTAAGAAATCCGGTACGCGTCGTGAAGAACGTTTAATGTCCGAAGACAAACTTCGTAAAGTCTGGATTCTACGTAAACTTCTGCATACCCAAGATGAACTGGTCGCGATGGAATTCTTGCTTGACCGCATGAAAGAAACCAAGACCAATGATGATTTCTTTGATCAAATGAAACGCAAAGCATCGAACTAAAATTATCGGAAAGGTCACCATTCAAGGTGGCCTTTTTTTATGGTTGACGCATGTTACACAATGAAACAATGTAATGAGATATCTGTAAACTTATTTTTAAGTTTTTGATTATTAAAATAAACAAATAAATAACTGTATAATTTTTATAAGCTTAATAAGCCTTTCTCCAATCTATATCTTTCAATTAATTGTTATTTTCTGTTAAAAAACCCTTAATTTTTATCGTTTTTTCGCTGTTTTTGATGCTCCCCTAGTAGCAATTAAAAATGCGCAGTGATAGCATATTTGCAGACCAGTTAGACTGCTCCTGCGTTGTTAG
Source organism: Acinetobacter sp. YH12236 (assembly GCF_013417645.1). Lineage (NCBI taxonomy): Bacteria > Pseudomonadati > Pseudomonadota > Gammaproteobacteria > Moraxellales > Moraxellaceae > Acinetobacter > Acinetobacter sp. YH12236. Next base: position 7,839 of record NZ_VPDM01000033.1, on the reverse strand, counting down.
TCCCTAACACTATTAGGAATAATAAAAGCATATTACAGCCTGACTTTGGTTTTTTTTAATCTCAATTTTTTAGAGAGTGATGCCATGTTATTCAAAAAAATCGCTATTGCTGCTGCAGTTGCTACTACTTTAGCTTTCGTTGGTTGTGCTAAAAAAGCTGACGACGCTGCTGCTGACGCTAACCAAGCTGCATCTGAAGCTGTAGAAGCTGCTTCTGAAGCTGAAGCTGCTGCTGACGCTGCTGCTGTAGAAGCTACTTCTGAAGTTGCTGCTTCTGACGCTGCTGCTGTTGCTGAAGCTGACGCTGCTGCTGCTGTTGCTACTGACGCTGCTGCTCAAGCTACTGCTGCTTCTGAAGCTGCTGCTCAATAATCTTTACGATTATTCAGTACAAAAAAAGAGAGCCTTTGGCTCTCTTTTTTTTGTTTAGAAATATAAAAGATTAAAAAAATAAAATTTTTAAATGAAAAAAAGCAGATCAATTGATCTGCTCATTCCCCACACGTTGACGGAACTTCTGCCCCGCGCGGAACGTAACAACACGGCGTGCAGAAATCGGAATCTCTTCACCCGTCTTCGGATTACGGCCTGGACGTTGGCGCTTATCACGTAACTCAAAGTTACCGAAACCCGATAATTTTACTTGTTCGCCCGAGATTAGCGCTTGGCTAATCTCGTCGAAAAACAACTCGACCATTTGTTTAGCTTCACGACGGTTTAAACTCGTGAGCTCACTTAAATGATCAGCCATTTCTGCTTTTGTTAATGCTGTCATGAAGCCCTCAATGTCGCTTGGTAAGTGTTTTCCAACACCTGAAGGATATTATCCATACCTGATTTAATTTCAGCATCTTCCAGTGTACGGCTTGGATGCTGCCAGAGAAGTGCAAATGCCAGTGAGCGTTTCCCTTCTTCTACTCCTTGTCCAGTGTACACATCGAACAACCATGTCGAGCCTAGAAGCTCTCCACCTGTTTTTTCGATAAGTCCCTGAATTTCGCTAACATTAATCTTATCACTAATTAAAAGCGCAATATCACGTCGAACCGATGGAAAACGTGATAATTCTGTAAAATTAGATACATAAGTTTGCAAAACAGCCGATTGATCTAATTCAGCGACCCAAGTCGTCGCCAAATCGAGCTCATCTTCAAGTGATGGATGTAAACGACCTAAGTAACCAATTGACCGACCATCCACTAGAATTTCTGCAGATTGACCAGGATGTAACCAGCTACGTTCAGAACGTACATATTCCACATTCAGACGTGCAGCTGCCAGCATTTCCTCAATGTCACCTTTGAAGTCAAAGAAATCCATTGGCTGCGCTTTACCATGCCAGGTTTCAGGCGTACGTGAACCAGTGGCGATTAAGGCAAAAGTTGGAATCTGTTTCAGATCATGAATTGAAGCCGCATTTTGGTAATCAAAACGCAGACCAAGTTCGAAGAAACGTACACGGTTCTGCTGGCGGTTGACGTTGTACTGTACGCATGGAATCAGGCTAGACAGTAAAGTTGAACGCATCACTGCCAAATCGCTTGAAATTGGGTTCGCCAAAGCCAATGGATTCACCGCTGGATTCAGCTGTTTTTCCAGTTTCAGGTCAGCAAAACTGAAGCTGATCGCTTCCTGATAACCCAAGGTCACGGCTGTTTGACGAAGCTGAGTCAGTTCGAATTGATCTTCATATTTCGCCAACTTCACATCAATGACCGGTAAGCTGATTTGAATATTGTCATAACCGTGAATACGGGCAACTTCTTCAATCAGGTCTTGGTAAATTGCCATATCATAACGGTGTGATGGAGGAACCACTGACCACTGACCTTTAGCTTTTACAGTGACGCTGCAGCCTAAACGCGTTAAAGCATCTGTAATGAAATCTGATTCAACTGTATAACCTAATAGTTGATCGACTTGCGCTTGTTCTAGCTCAATCGCTTCACGCTTTGGTAATAGCTCTGGTTTTTCAGCTACAATGATTGGACCAAACTCACCGCCTGCAAGCTCAGCAATCAACTGAGATGCACGATGCATTGCAATCACAGGCAATTCGAAATCGACACCACGTTCATAACGTTGAGATGCATCAGTATGCAGACCGAAACGACGGGCACGGCCAGCAATATGCAATGGCGCGAAGAATGCTGATTCTAGGAAGATTTCAGTAGTTTCATCAGTTACCGATGAAGACAAGCCCCCCATAATCCCTGCAATCGCTAATGCTTTTTCATCATCTGCGATTACCATCACATCATCTTGCAGTTCAACTTCCTGTTCATTTAATAGAACCAGTTTTTCACCTGCAGTCGCTTGACGTACATGTACTGAACCTTGAACCTTGCCACCATCAAAGGCATGCAGAGGTTGACCCAGTTCCATCAATACATAGTTGGTGATGTCGACCAGAATACTGTGCTGACGGATACCGGCACGTACTAAAGCTCGTTCCATCCACTCAGGGGTTGGTGCTTTGGTATTGACGTTTTTGATCACACGACCGAGGTAACGTGCACAACCTTCAGTTTCAACAACGACTTTCTTCTCATCTGCAAGAGTTGCTGCAACTTCTTTAATTTCAGGTGCAGTGACAGGCAATTGGTTAATTACACCAATTTCACGTGCGATCCCGCGAATGCTGAAACAGTCACCACGGTTCGGGGTGATGCTGATATCAATCACGTTGTCATCAAGGTCTAAATATTCACGAACATTTACACCGACTGGTGCATCTGCAGGAAGCTCTAACAGACCATCAATTTTGTCTTCAAGATCGATTTCTGAAGCGCCACACAGCATACCTTGTGATTCAACACCACGCAGTTTGCCTTTCTTGATTTTAAAATCGCCTGGTAATACTGCACCGATGGTAGCTACGGGTGCTTTCATACCGGCACGTACGTTCGGTGCACCACACACGATTTGCAAAGGCTCACCTGAACCAATGTTCACAGTCGTTACACGTAAGCGATCTGCATCAGGATGCTGTTCGACAGTCAGGACTTCACCCACAACCACACCTGTGAACGGTTTTGCGGCTGGAGACAAATCATCTACTTCCAAGCCCAGCATAGTCAGTTGGTCAGACAGTTTTTCGCTATCGATGGCTGGGTTAACCCATGTGCGCAGCCAATTTTCGCTAATTTTCATACATTCATTTCCTTAATCTCCCCTAGCCCCTCTTTTTCAAAGAGGGGAAATCCCACACCCTATCTTGTTTCGTGTAAGTCCCCCTTTTACAAAGGGGGATTTAGGGGGATTTTTAAATCTAAAAATTAATATGTTTTAGCCACTCAACTTTATAAGAAGAGGCTATCAAATCTCTTAAGCAAACTGGCGTAAGAAACGCACATCGTTTTGATAGAACATACGCAGGTCATTAATGCCATAACGCAACATTGCAAAACGTTCTACACCTAAACCAAATGCAAAGCCTTTGTATTTGTCTGGATCAATACCCGCAGCGCGAAGTACATTTGGATGCACCATACCGCAACCCAAAACTTCTAACCATTTGCCACGCTCATCCATAATGTCCACTTCAGCACTTGGCTCAGTGAACGGGAAATAAGACGGACGGAAACGCACTTTCAAATCTTTTTCGAAGAATTCGTTTAGCAGGTTTACCAATAAACCTTTTAATTCAGCAAAGCTGGTATTTTCAGCAACGTATAAGCCTTCAATCTGGTGGAACATTGGTGAATGCGTCTGGTCAGAATCACAACGATATACACGGCCTGGGCACACGATACGAATTGGTGGCTGCTGGGTTTCCATGGTACGAATCTGTACGCCCGAAGTATGGGTACGTAGCAGATGGTTCACATCAAAGTAGAAAGTGTCGTGCATGGCACGTGCAGGGTGATGGCCTGGAATATTCAATGCTTCGAAGTTGTGATAGTCATCTTCAACTTCTGGACCAGTAGCTACTGTAAACCCTGCTTTGGTAAAGAATTGACAGATACGTTCTTGTACTTGGGTCACTGGGTGGATGCTGCCCACCTGTTGGCCACGACCGGGCAAGGTAATATCAATTGTTTCACTAGCAAGCTTTTGTTCTAGTGCAGCTTTTTGCAGTTCAGCCTGACGTTGTGTCAAAGCACTTGTGATGGCTTCACGAACTGCATGAATTTGTGCCCCAAACGCTTTACGTTGTTCAGGATCCATTTTCCCCAGCGACTTAGATTGTTCCGCGAGCTGGCTTTTTTTCCCCGTAAATTGCACTCGTACTTGATCAAGTGCAGCAAGGTCTTGAGCTGCTGCAATCGCAGCGAGCGCTTCAGTGGTCAGGGCTTCCAGTGACATAGTAACTCTCAAAGCAACAGGTTAGAAATATTTTTAAAAACCCCATATTCTAACAGTTTTTAGGCGAGTTGATGAAGTGCGCTTTTAATGAAAATTAGATTGGCATAGCGAAAAATAAAAAGTATAAAATAAGCAGGATATCAATTAGATCAAATCACTATGGCACTCGATCAAATTTGGAAACAGCAACTGACCCTCGTCACTTATGGCAATGAGTTTTTAACTCAGGATCTCAGTTTCAGCCGCTGGCTGAATCACTCCATTTTTAATCAGCACCATTTAACTTTCCGTGATCTGATTTCCCAGCATTTACTGGCACAGCACTTTCAAATCTGGCTAGAAGGACTGAAAAAACAAGGGGTTCGTCGTATTAGTCTGCATTCTTCACATTTACTGGAAGATGAAAATAACCCTAATGCCAATGTCGAACTGGTTCCTTTGGCTCATGTGATTATCAGTCATCATGCTCAAGGTAAAACCGCCTGGATGATCGGTAAGGAACTGGCTGAATGGTATACCGCTGATAATGATTATGAAGCACCGGAAGCCCAACAGTCGCCTTTACGTCATGAAGTATTCTGGCGTTATGAACTGAATAATAAACTGGCCAAAAGAATTGATGCTGATCTGGTACAACCAAACTGGGATGATATTCATACCTATACCGAACAGGAATTATTTGAACATCATTTAGCTCAAGGATTCACTGAGCCTGCTTATACTGGTTTGCCTTATTACGGTACTACCCCAACGATTCAGTCTCATGCAGAAAATCCGAGTCATCTTGCTTTAATACCAACGGATTATTCATCTGATTATGCTCATCAGACCTTGTACCGTCTGGATGCATTAAGTGATTTTATTCAGACGAAGATTCAACACCCTTATAACGATGATGGTCAGGTACTGAATCCAGAGCAGCAATTAAATCTGCGCCACTTTGCACAAAAAATCAATGAAATCAGTGCCAAGTTCATTGTGAAAGTGGCCAATCATTATAAAACCGCACAACTCACTCCTAAAGTGACGCCTGATCCTTTTGCAGGGATGAATACTGAAGATCGCGCGGTCAAAGTTTCTAAAGCACATAAGCCCCATGACGCAGCTAAATCCAATTCAGGCAATGTGATTACCCTGATTATTATTACGGTGATTATCTGTTTGATTGGATATTATTTTGGGCTTTAAAGACTGATTTGAACGTCAAAAAATAAAAAAGACAGAGATAAAAAAAGACCGCTAAAAGCGGTCTTTTTTCTAAGTCATAAAGACTTATGCAGCCAACGCATCTTTAGCTTTAGAAGCTAGAGCTGCAAACGCAACTGCGTCATGCATAGCGATGTCAGCAAGTACGCGACGGTCGATGATAACCTGAGCTTTTTTCAAGCCAGCGATCATACGGCTGTACGATAAACCGTTTTGACGTGCACCAGCGTTGATACGCGCAATCCATAGAGCACGGAATTGACGTTTCTTCTGACGACGGTCACGGTAAGCGTATTGACCAGCTTTGATTACCGCTTGGAACGCTACGCGGTAAACGCGTGAACGAGCACCATAGTAACCTTTAGCGCGAGCAAGAATTTTTTTGTGACGGCGATGAGCCTGTACACCACGTTTTACACGAGCCATTTATAATCTCCTTAGATGTACGGGCACATACGACGAACTGAAGCAACGTCACTTACGTGAACCATTACACAGCCGCGCAATTGACGAATACGCTTAGCAGATTTTTTGGTCAAAATGTGGCGTTTGAACGCTTGTTTACGCTTAAAACCGTTAGCAGTCGCTTTGAAGCGTTTAGCTGCACCACGGCGAGTTTTCATCTTAGGCATAACAACCTCTTTTGAACACCTGTTCGGCACGTCTGCACCATTGCAAGAACGCCCTGCAGGTAAGGGAGCCGATATTCTAATGCATCTTTGCTTAAAACAAAAGCACTAGTCTTTTTTTCTTGATGAATCTGCAAACTTAGCATTTTTTACAATAAGAATTGAATGATGAATTTATATACTGCTTGCGATATCACTTTATAATTTGTCAATTTTTTCAGTTACAGCTCTTTATGCACATTCAGTCCGATGCGTTTGCCGCACTCCGTTACCGAGACTTTTCTATTGTCACCTTAAATCAGTTTTGTTTGACTTTAGCCATTCTGATTCAGGAAATTATTGTTGCCTATTCACTGTATCAGATTACCAAAGACCCGCTGACCTTAGGACTGATTGGTCTGGCAGAAGCGATTCCATTTATTTCCCTTTCCTTATGGGGTGGATATGTCGCGGATCGTTTTAATAAACAGACTATTATGAAAATCTGTTTATTTTTTGCCATTCCGATGCCTCTCATTCTCTGGTCACTGTTTCATTATCACGGCTTGGGAAACCTCAGCACCAGTCAATTATCTTGGGGAATTTATGCCGTCATTTTCTGTCTGGGTACCATTCGTGGCTTTTATAATCCTTCAGCAACTTCACTGAAACCCTTTCTGATTCCACGTGCACTCTATGCCAATGGTGCAACTTGGACCACAATTGGCTGGCAAAGTGGTGTAATTATCGGGCCGATGCTCGGTGGTTTTATGCTGGCATTTTTAGGTCGGGAAACCAGTCTTCTAACTGTCACAGTACTAGTCAGCATCTGTTTTGTTCTGATTAACTTATTGCAAAAGCGCGATTTTCCTAAAATTGAAACTGAAAATGTCCTGCATAGTCTGGGTGATGGTTTCCGTTTTATCTGGAACAGCAAAATTGTACTGTGGTCAATTTCCCTAGATCTGGTTTCGGTATTGTTTGGTGGGGTGATTGCCCTCTTACCGATTTTTGCAGAGGATATTCTAAAAGTTGGTCCTGAAGGTTTGGGTTATTTACGGGCTGCTCCTTCAATTGGCGCACTGATAACCATGATTGCCCTGACCCGTTTTCCGCCTACGCAACATGCTTGGCGTAATATGCTGCTTGCAGTCGCAGGTTTCGGTGTCTTTACCTTGCTATTCGCTTTTTCCAACTCAATGTGGCTATCTCTGTTTGCTCTTGCCATGACCGGCGCCTGTGACAGTATTTCTGTAGTGATTCGCCAAACGATTTTACAGATTTATCCACCCGATAATATGCGTGGCCGGGTTGCTGCAGTAAACGGCATGTTTGTCTCATCCAGCAATGAACTGGGTGCTTTTGAGTCTGGTCTGGCTGCGAGATATATGGGCACGATTATGGCTACAGTGTTTGGTGGCAGCATGACCCTACTGGTAGTTGCCATCAGCTGGGCGAGAACCAAGGATCTGTTTGGAGTTGATATTACCAAAGGAAATGAAAAATAATTTTTAGTTCTGATGTGCAAAGGTTTTTCAATCAAGAAAATTCTGCGCACTAATGATGAATATAAATAAAAAGAGGCTTTATGCCATTGCTGTCCCACAATTTTTCACAAGAGGAAGCTCAAATGAGCTTCCTCTTGTTTTATGGGTATTTTATCGGGTGAAAATAAAGCTTTTAAAGTTCTTCTTTCAAACAAATTCACTTGAATTAT
>NZ_VPDM01000032.1:0-29361 GCF_013417645.1 Acinetobacter sp. YH12236 | reverse complement strand
TCATGAAATACGGTATTCTGATGGGACAAAACCTGAATCCTGGTCGTTAAAGTGTTTGTTTGCACTCATATTTTAACTGTTAGGACTCAGGTTTTTTTATTTAAAGCAAACTATGGGACAGCAGTGGCCCTAAGGCCCTCTTTTAAATGAATTTTCCAAGCAAATATTAACGCTTTAAATTCGACAATAGTGCTGATGTAATCGAAGTATTGACTGCTACCGCTTTGGCTTTTTTGGCTTTCTTCGATTTATCTTCTACACGTTCAATTTTAATGGCTTTATAGCGATCCCCATTCTGGACCACATTGAATTTTACCCGGTCATTGCGCTTCGGTTCACCTGAATCGGCGGGGAAATCCGAGATATGAAAGAATACCTCACCTTCAGGTGAAGAAATAAAACCAAATCCTTTTTCTGGATTGTACTGTTTTACTTTTCCTTGGTATTGCTCGGAAGCCATAAACGTCCCCTTCTCTGTATCTGTCAGTATTCAGTATATAAAAAAGAGGCTGTAAAAGCCCCTTTTCTGTTCACTTTCAAAAATATTAGTCTTTTTGAACTGAACCAAAAATCTTGTCACCCGCATCGCCCAAACCTGGAACGATGTAACCATTTTCATTCAAGCCATGGTCAATCGCCGCAGTGAAAATCACCACATCTGGATGAGCTTCTTCAACACGTTTAATGCCTTCAGGGGCTGCGACCAATACCATCACACGAATATCTTTACAGCCGCTGGCTTTCAATACGTCAATCGCAGCAACCAGAGAAGAACCAGTCGCCAGCATTGGATCAATGATCATCGCAAGACGGTTTTGTACGTCTGGAACCAGTTTTTTATAGTAAGTACGTGCCTGTAGGGTTTCTTCATCACGTTCCAGACCCAGTACAGAGACTTTGGCACTTGGAATCAGATTCAGGAAACCATCCAGCATACCAATGCCCGCACGTAGAATTGGCACAACAGTAATTTTCTTACCTGCAATACGGTCTACAGTTACCGGTCCGTTCCAGCCGTCAATCTCATGCTCAACGACAGGAAGATCCTTGGTCGCTTCATAAGTCAAAAGCATAGTCACTTCCTGAGCTAGCTCACGGAAGTTCTTGGTACTAATGTCAGCACGACGCAGTAAACCGAGTTTATGTCGAATTAATGGATGACGGATTTCATGGATTGCCACGGGAGAACACCTAGAAGGTTAAAGATAAATTTCCGCTATTATAAAGACTTTTCCGGATTTGTTTAACTAAAAAAGCCCCCAATCGTGGAGGCTTTTTTGTAATAACTTCAAACTTGCGCTGAATTAGTTAAAACCACTTTGAACCAAAGTGAAAATAAACTGTTGTAATTCAGGCGACATTGCGAAGAATGCATAGCGAGACAGCGCAATGATCGGATCTGGATAAACACCGATCACCAGTACCAGTAATGCGACAAGCAATACCATGATACCGCCGACTTTTTGTCCCCAGTGATTTACAGCATCAAGACGTGGTGTTTCTGGTGGAGTCATATACATGACAACCATCACACGCAGGTAGTAGTACAGACCAATACCTGAACCCAGGATGACCATCGCAGCAAGGAACCAAGACTCACCTGCTACCGCAGTTTTCACTACCAGGAACTTACCGATGAAGCCCGCTGTTAATGGAATACCTGCTAGAGACAGCATCATCACAGTTAATACAGCAGTCAATACTGGACGGCGCCAGAACAGACCGCGGTACTCCGCCAGGCTACCTGCTTCATCTGTATTGTTATACGGACTAGACATCAGCGTTACCACACCGAAAGCACCAATCGTAGTCAATACATACGTGATGATATAGACGTTTACACTTTCAAAAGTCGCGAAACCTTGAACCTGTAAAAAGTCAGTATTACGTGCAGATACGATCGCAACCAGTACATAACCGAAGTGAGCAATTGAAGAGTATGCCAAGATACGTTTCAAGTTCACCTGTTTCACTGCAAGCAAGTTACCTACAATGATGGAAAGTACTGCAATCACGCTGATGATAGTTACGAAGCTATCTGACAGGATTAAGCCAGAAGACAATACATAACGTACGAACAGACCCAGCATTGCCACTTTAGACACAGTTGCAAGGAAAGTTGCAACTGGTGCTGGAGCACCTGCGTATACGTCTGGTGTCCATTTGTGGAATGGAGCCAGTGACAGTTTAAAGCCCACAGCGAATACGATCAGTGCCAGACCAATTACTACAGCAGGTTGACTGAATGCAGTTAATAGTTTGCCTGGTTCAGCGACAAAGCTTAGAGAACCTGTATATGCATAAACATATGCCATACCCATCAACAACATTGCAGATGCAGTTGCTGAAAGCACCAGATATTTCACACCTGCTTCAAGCGATTGAGAACGCTGATGTGTATACGCCAATAAGCCGTATACAGGGATCGACATGAGCTCAAGGCTAATGAAGAAAGATGCATAGTGAGAACTTGCCACCATCAGCATCGCACCGGCAACGGAGGTCAGCATCAGGATGTATAGTTCTTCACGGTTATCTTTATAGGTTTCAATATAAGCATGTGACAAGGTACTGCACGCCAGTGCAGCCACAATAATCACAAACTGATACAGCATCGTAAACGGATCTACGAGGAACAGATTCATTACATTGGCAGGTGCAAATTGACCCGCTAACAGAACGAACAGAATGTACAACGCCGCCAGGTTTAGACCAATGACTGTCGTAGTCGCAACTAAGTTATGGTTACGCTTAATTGCAGTAAGCAACATCACGACGATCGCAGTCAATGACACGATCATCACAGGTGCTAGAGGCATAAGCTCAGAAAAAGACATTGTGAAGTTCATGGCTTATTGGATCTCCACATTTTCAGCTGAAACGGCAGCTTGCTGCACAGCATCAGCTGCTTCAGACACAGGAATGTAGCTATTCGCTAACCACGCCATGCTTGAGTTAGAAACGTCAAGGAAGCTTTGTGGGTATAGACCAAGCCATGCTAGACCAAATGCACAGATCAGCAAAATTACCACTTCACGTGCATTTAAATCTTTTAACGGATTTGTGTAGTGTTGTTTTTGCTCTTCGTTTGGAACACCAAACAACGCTTTATGGATCAGAATCAAACCGTACAGACCCGCAAATACCAGGCTGATTGCAGCGAGGATTGTGAATGCAGGGAATTTACCGAATGAACCCATCAGGATCAGGAACTCACCAATGAAGTTACCTAGACCTGGAATACCGACAAGCGCCGCGATGAAGAACATCAGGAAGAATGCAAGGTATGGGAACTGACCACGAATACCACCCATCAAACGCATATCACGTGTATGAACACGTTCGTACACCTGACCACACATAATGAACAGCGCTGCAGATGACAGACCGTGAGCCAGCATCATGATCATCAGACCTTGGAAGGTCAGGATGTTACCTGCATAAATTGCAAGTAAAACGAAGCCCATGTGTGAAATAGACGTATACGCCAATAAACGTTTCATATCGGTTTGCTGGAAAGCACACCAAGCACCGTAGAAGATACCGATTAAACCAAAAATGATCGCGATGTCTGCAAACTGTGCAGAAGCCGCCGGGAAGAATGGAATCACGAAACGGATCAGACCATAAGCAGCTGTCTTAATCAAGATACCTGCAAGGTCAACAGAACCCGCTGTTGGTGCTTGTGCATGCGCATCTGGTAACCAGCCGTGTAATGGGAAAACTGGAAGTTTTACCGCAAAACCGATAAATAGACAGATCATGAATGCATAAGCCACTGCTGGTGCTTGTGTATCCAGCATGTTCGCTACACCCATCAGGTAGTTGTAGTCGAAACGGATTTGACCAGTCATGGTGTAGCCTACAGTCACCAGACCAAGGATACCAATCAGCATGACTAAACCAGCTACCTGTGTGTAAATGAAGAACTTGGTTGCAGCATATACACGTGACTTGCCTTCTGCCCCTTTATGACCCCAAAGTGCGATCAGGAAGTAGATCGGCACCAGCATCATCTCCCAGAAGAAGAAGAACAGGAACAGGTCAATCGCCAGGAATACACCGATTACACCACCCAGAGACCATAAAAGGTTCAAGTGGAAGAAACCAACGTTTTTCTGAATCTCACCCCACGAACAGCCTACTGCCAGCACACCAAGGAGTGCAGTCAAGCCAACCATCAGTAAAGATAAACCATCCACCGCAAGGTGAATGTTAATGCCCAGGGTTTGAATCCAAGGCAATTTAAACTCGGCTGCCCACGTAGGAGCCGCACCGCCAAGTTCATAGTTATAAGTACCCGACTGCCAAAGGACGATGGTCAAGACCAGCGTCACTAACATACCAATCAGCGCGATATAACGCGGAAGGTGTTGGTCGAGTTTATCGACCAACCAGCAAATAAAACCTGCAATGAACGGAATGAGGATCAGAGCCGGCAAAATAATATTGTTTGGAGCTTCCATTTTATTTCCCCACTACCTGAATCACGAGCAAGATCATCAGTAGGACAACGACACCGAGCCCCATACTAGATGCATATTCACGCAGTGAACCTGTTTGACGTGAACTGGTAAAGCTATGACCACCTTTAACCAGTGCAGGCAGCACCAGCCAGAAGCCATCAATCGGATCACGGCCGAACAGTTTCGCGAAGAACAAATAAGGCTTCACAAAAACGATGTCATACAGCTTGTCGAAACCAAGTGCATTACGGCAGATGTTGGCAAGGCCCGCACCCAGAGAAGTTTTCGCAAAAGATTTCACAGCGTTGTAAGCAAAAGCAAACAGCACCACGCCAATTGCAAGACCTACCAGTGCAATACCTACTGCTGTGTATTCTGCAGTATGCATGCCATGTTCAAGTGCTTCCGGAATTTCAAATGCAGGAAGTTTAGCCGCATTCAAAATACTTTCCACAGGCGCTTTTAATGCTGCACCCACGAAAGTTGAAAGTACTGCAAGAATTGCCAATGGACCCCAGTAAGTTACACCCTTGATTGCATGGTAAGGTGTGTTTTCTTTACCGAAGAATACCACCCAGATCAGACGGAATGTATAGATCGAAGTCAGGAACGCACCGATTACACCCACCCAGTAAAGTGTGCTGTAAACTGCGATTGATTGGCCTTGTACCCAAACCGCACCCAGGATTGCATCTTTTGAGAAGAAGCCCACAGTGATGAATGGAATTGCAGCCAATGCACCGCCACCAATGGCGAAACATGCAAACAGGAATTTGTTCTTGTAGAACAGACCGCCCATCTTGAAGATATTTTGTTCGTGGTGGTAAGCCAGAATCACTGCACCAGAAGACAAGAATAATAATGCCTTGAAGAATGCGTGAGTCAGCATATGGAACAGACCCGCCTGGTATGCTTCAGCACCTACAGCCATAAACATGTAGCCCAACTGACTCATAGTTGAGTAAGCCAGAATACGTTTGATGTCTGTTTGTACCAATGCAGCAAAACCAGCCACCAGCAATGTCACCGCACCAGTAATTGAGATGAACATCATCACTTCAGGTGCAAGTTCAAATACTGTGAACAGACGGCAGCACAGGTAAACACCTGCTGTTACCATTGTTGCAGCGTGGATCAATGCAGAAACAGGAGTCGGACCTGCCATCGCATCTGCCAACCAGGTTTGCAGTGGAATCTGTGCAGATTTACCAGCAGCACCCAAGAACAGCATTAACGCAGTCCAGATGGTCAATGATGAGCTTTGAGTCATCACAGCCGCAGCATTTTCTACGATGTACTGAGTATTTAGCGTACCGAATTGCTGGAACAGCAAGAACATGGCAATCAGCAGGAATACGTCACCAATACGGGTAACGGTAAATGCCTTGATCGCTGCCACACCGTTTGCAGGGTTTTGGTAGTAATAACCAATCAGCAGATAAGAACACAGACCTACACCTTCCCAACCCAGGAATAACAACGCCAGGTTGTCACCCAGTACCAGCAATAACATGCTTGCAACGAACAGGTTGAAGTAAGAGAAGAAACGTGCGAAGTCTTGTTCACCGCGCATGTACCATGATGCAAAGATATGGATCAGGAAACCAACGCCTGTCACCATGCCCAGCATCAACAGAGACAAACCGTCCAGGTGCAGGCTGATGCCCGGTGCAAAACCACCGACATTGAACCAGGTCCAAAGAGGTTGCACCACCGCGGTAGAACCATTGTTGACAAAGTCCATACCCGCAATGAGTGCGAACAATGCCGATAACCCCACAGCCCCTACACCAATAATGGCTGCAACTGTTTCAGGAAGCTTATGACGCCCTGCCGCTAAAAGGACGAAGCCAATGAGCGGGAATAAAATTGTTAGATATAAATAACTCATCCGCGCATCTCACTAGCAGCATCCACATCCAGATGATGGAAGCGATGATAGAACTGAAGGACGATCGCAAGACCGATACACGCCTCTGCCGCAGCAAGGGTCAGAATCAGAATAAACATGATTTGACCATCAGGCTGTGCCCATGCACTGCCCGCCAGGACGAACGCCAAAGCAGCAGCATTCATCATGATTTCAAGGCTCATTAAAATGAATAGCAGGTTGCGTCGCACCATTACACCGTAAAAACCCAGTGCAAAAAGAATGGATGCAACGATCAAACCATGCTCTAAAGGGATGTTGCCCATTATTGTTGTTCCTCTTCTGCACCTGGTTCACGTTTACCCAAATGGAATGCTGCAACAAGTGATGCAAGCAATAACATCGCGGCAACTTCTACCAACAATAAGTATTGCGTAAAGAGTGATTGACCTACCGCTTTAGGACCGACCATTTCTGTGCCCATCACCATTGAAGGCTGCACGTAATCTGATTTAAGTACCCAAACCAGCATCAGACCAATCAGGAAGCTCATCAATGCCGGATAAGCCCAAGCTGATGAAGTCAACCATTTGCGTTCCTGAGCAACAGTCTGTTCGCCCAAGTTCAGCATCATTACCACGAACACGAATAACACCATGATCGCGCCAGCATAAACGATGACTTCAAGCGCACCCGCAAATGGTGCACCCACGATCAGGAACAGCCCTGCTACAGCAAGGAGTGAAACGATCAGGCTTAATAAAGCATGTACCGGGTTCGTGTTAGTTACCACACGAACCGTAGAGACGATGGCCACAAGGGCCATTAAATAAAATGGCCACATCATGGTAATAGACTCCGTACATCAACAGGCGCACTTTCACGCTGTGCCTGACCTTTGTCCTTACCAGCAACTGCCATACCGGTGACACGGTAGAAGTTATAGTCAGGATATTTACCAGGACCAGAAATCAGTAAGTGTTCTTTTTCGTAGACTAAGTCTTGACGAACATATTCGCCCAATTCGAAATCTGGTGTCATCTGAATCGCAGTCGTAGGACATGCTTCTTCACACATACCGCAGAAAATACAGCGAGAGAAGTTGATACGGAAAAATTCCGGATACCAACGACCATCTTCACGTTCTGCTTTTTGTAGTGAAATACAGCCTACCGGACATGCAACCGCACACAGGTTACATGCCACACAACGCTCTTCGCCATCTGGGTCACGCGTTAATACGATACGACCACGGAAACGTGGTGGCACGATTTCTTCGGCTGGCACTTCCGGATATAAAATGGTGTCACGTTTGCGCGTTGCATGGGTAAATACCATGAACAACGTACGAACGATTGACCCGAATCCAGCTAGAAATTTAAACATTTTGTTCTCCCTGCTGTCTTAGGCCTGATTCAACAGAATCACAGCACCAGTCACCAAAAGGTTAACCAACGCCAATGGCAAGCAAATTTTCCAACCAAAGTTCATCACCTGGTCATAACGTGGACGCATTAAAGAACCACGCGCCAATACAAACATCATTACGAAGAATGCTGTTTTAATAATGAACCAGAATGCTGGTGGAAGGAAATCAAGACCAAATGGTGCTAACCAGCCACCGAAGAACAGGGTTACGATCAATGCAGAGATCAGTACTACGTTTACGTATTCCGCAACGAAGAACATCCCCCATTTCATACCGCCATATTCTACGTGGTAACCTTCCGCCAGTTCCTGTTCCGCTTCTGGTTGGTCAAATGGGTGACGGTGAGTTACCGCAACACCTGCAACCACGAAGATCAGGAAGCCTAAGAACTGAGGAATAATAAACCATACATCTTTCTGTGCTTCTACGATCTCACGCATGTTGAATGAACCGGCAATTGCCACTACACCCATCAGGGAAATACCCAAGAACACTTCATAAGAAATGGTTTGTGCTGCTGAACGTAGACCACCAAGCAATGCGTATTTGTTGTTAGAAGACCAACCACCAAACAGTACTGCATATACCGCAATACCTGCCATTGCCATGAAGAACAACAGACCGATACTCATGTCTGCAACACCTAAGTAAGGTGATACAGGAATAACCATGAACGACAGCACCGCAGTTGCCATCGCAACTGCTGGAGCCATACGGAAAGTCAATTTATCAGCAAATTTTGGTGTCCAGTCTTCCTTGAACATGATTTTCAGCATGTCGGCAACAATCTGGAACATACCGCCCGGACCTACACGGTTCGGACCGTAACGGTCTTGCCACAAGCCGAGTAAACGACGTTCAATAAAAGACATCAACGCAGCGATCAGTACTACAACCAGTAAGATCACGATCGCTTGAAGTACTGAATAGGCGATTGGCCAGTTTTCAGCCCACAACGGCGTTTGACGGATTAATTCTTGTTCCATGAATTACGCTCCTACCGCGACTGAAACAGGCTCTGCAAGAGATACCGTTGGTGCAAGACCAATTGGGTAGCCAATATAACCTGTTGGTAAGTATTCAATCACTTGTACAGGAAGAACAATTGAAGTCTCGCCTGCTTTCACAGTGATCTTCTGACCGTCTTGCAGGTTCAAGCGTGTAGCATCCTGTTCGCCCACTGCAAATACTGCGTCAGGAATACGTGATTCCATTGCCGGAGTTTTGATCATGAACTCACCAGATGCAAAAATGTGATGCATTGGTACCAGACGGAAGCTTTCAGCATTTACGAGCACAGGTGCTGGTGCGACGAAGCTACGCGCTGGACGCTTTGGTAAACGGTCGAATAAACGAACGCCTGAATCACCGCCTTTTAAGTGACCGCCCACTTCATCCTGGTATTTGTTCCAGGCTTGTGGTGAGTTCCAGCCTGCAGACCAGGCAAATGGAATCAGTGGAGATGGTGTTTCATTACCCACATAACCTTCCATAGAGAATGTTAATGCAGAATCGATATCGGTTGGCTGTTTCGGCTCGTGGACAGACAATGGCGCACGCATCGAAGTACGGCCTGAGTAACGACGTGGTTCACGTGCCACTTTCAGACCATGTACACGGAAGCCCGCATCTGGTGCTACATCCAGAATACCTTCAAGTGCAGGAACATTGCTTGCTACTGACTCGATGACATCATCCAGTACTGTCCAAGAAATCGCTTTGCCTTGTACGCCTGTTTCCAGTGCGTGTAACCAGCGCCAAGATTCTTTGATTGCCAGTTCCGGGTTGTAGTAGTTAGGGTCATACACTTGATAGAAACGTTGTGCACGGCCTTCTTGAGAAACGACAGTACCATCACCTTCAGCAAATGAGGCAGCAGACAATACGATGTTCGCTTTCTTCACAGTCGCAGTTTCAGAGTGATCCAATACGATCACCTGTTTGCCTGCAAGCGCAGCATCAACCTGAGCCGCTGGTAAACGACGGTAAAGATCGTTTTCTACAATTAGGACAGTGTCATAGTCTTGTGCAAATGCTTGCTCAAGGCTTTGACCACCGAAGATTGCCAGCCCCATTGAGTTCACTTCAGGAACAGTCAAGGTCAAGCCCGCATTACCCAGGTTTTGTGCTACTTGTGCAGCAGCTTCCATGATGGTTGCGTCTTGTAGACTTGTACCAGAGATGATCAGTTGTTTCTTGGCAGCTTTCAGCGTATCTGCAATGGTTTGTGCAAATGCTTTCGCATCGTCATCAAGACCAGTGATGACTTCACCTTTCACACCCGCAGCAATCGCGAAGCCTAAACGTGCGATGTCATTTGGAGAAGCAACCACTTCACCTTCCGCAACGTCAGACAAACGTGTTTGTGTTGCAGCCAGAATGTAAATCGGAGATTTCGCATCTTGGGCAATACGTTGTACAGGTTCAGCCAGCCATTCTTGGGTACGGCGCTCTGCAGCCATTTCCTTGCCTTTATTTTTCGCAGCTTGGCGAACAGATAAAGCCATACGTGGCGCAGTTTGAGTCAGATCTTCACCCAGAATGAGTACCGCATCATAGCTTTCGATTTCACGCATGTTCGGGTTATAAACACCTTCGGTTTGCATGATCGATGCAGCCAGCTCAACCAAATTTTGCTCTTTTTGAGCCATACCGGTTGAGTAATTGTCTTGACCAACTAACTCACGTAGTGCGAAGTTAGCTTCAAGCGATGCACGTGGTGAACCGATCCCCAGTACTTTTTTGCCTTGGATTTTCGCAATTACGGTATCCAATGCTGTATCAACAGAAACAGTTTCTACATTCGTGCCAGTACGGAACTGTGGCTGACGCGGACGGTCTTTACGGTTTACATAACCGGTACCGAAACGGCCTTTATCGCACAGGAAGTATTGGTTAACTTCACCGTTGAAACGGTTTTCAACGCGACGAAGCTCACCATAACGCTCACCTGGAGAGATGTTACAACCTGAAGAACAGCCATGACATACGCTTGGTGCGTACTGCATGTCCCATTTACGGTTATAGCGTTCTGAGTGAGTCTTATCGGTGAATACACCAGTCGGACAAACTTCAGTCAGGTTACCTGAGAATTCAGATTCCAAAGTACCTGATTCCGGACGACCGAAATAAACGCGAGAAGCGTTTGCATATACGCCGAAATCCGTACCGCCCGCATAGTCTTTGTAATAACGAACACAACGGTAACATGCGATACAACGGTTCATCTCGTGCGCAATGAACGAACCAAGTTCTTGGTTGTAATGCGTACGCTTGGTGAACCGGTAACGACGACGGTCATGTTGTGTCATCACAGTCATATCTTGCAGGTGACAGTGGCCACCCTCTTCACAGACTGGACAGTCGTGCGGGTGATTGGTCATCAAGAATTCAACAACAGAAGCACGGAAATCTTTTGCTTCTTTGTCTTCAATCGAGATGTAGGTATTGTCAGCAGCCGGTGTCATACATGACATGACCAAACGACCACGCGTATCTTCTGGATTCGCGTATTGAGTCACAGCACATTGACGGCAAGAACCGACAGAACCTAAGGATGGATGCCAACAAAAGTATGGGATGTCGATGCCAAGACTCAAACATGCTTGCAGCAAGTTTTCCGAGCCGTTGACTTCATACGATTTTCCATCGACATGAATTGTAGCCATAGTCGAATTCCTTAAGCTTGTTCTACGTTGCGGGTTTGAGCGGCAGCATTTACGACTTTCGCTTCAAATTCGCCACGGAAATGTTTGAGTGCGCCCATTAACGGTTCCATAGCACCTGGTGCGTGAGCACAGAAAGTTTTACCAATCCAAAGCTTACGAGTCAGTTCTTGTAAGTGATCGATATCTTCTTTCTTGCCAGTACCATCTTCAAGTGCTTTAAGCGCTTTCACCGCCCAAGGTAAGCCATCACGGCAAGGTGTACACCAGCCACATGATTCACGCGCAAAGAATTCTTCGAGGTTACGGGTTGCTGAAACCATACATTGAGTTTCATCAACCACCATCAATAGACAGGTACCTAAACGTGAACCTGCTTTCATGATGCTTTCCGCATCCATCGGAAGATCGATATGCTCGGCAGCCAGGAAGTCAGTTGATGCACCACCGGGTAACCATGCTTTCAGCTTCAGGCCGTCACGCATACCACCGGCATGTTCTTCAATCACTTCACGTGCAGTGGTACCGAATGGCAGTTCCCATAGACCTGGGAATTTCACCTTACCTGAAGCACCATAAATTTTTGTGCCAGGATCTTTCGATTTACCTGCAGACAGACCGATGTACCATTCTGGACCACGCAACATGATGGCTGGCAAGTTGTTGTAGGTCTCTACGTTGTTCACGATCGTAGGACGACCCCAAGCACCTGCAACCTGCGGGAATGGCGGTTTGGTACGCGGGTTTGCACGGCGACCTTCAAGCGAGTTAATCAATGCAGTTTCTTCACCACAGATATAACGACCCGCACCGGTATGCACGTGTAACTCGAAGCTCCAGCCAGAATCCAGGATGTTGTCACCCAGGTAACCTTTGGCACGAACCTGCTCAAGTGCTTCGTTCAGGTACTTCGCCGCTTCGATGTATTCACCACGGATGAAGATATAACCTTGAGTTGCTTCAAGGGTATAAGCTGCAATCAGCATACCTTCGATCAGCTGATGCGGAAGATCTTCCATCAACAGACGGTCTTTGAAGGTACCTGGTTCCATCTCATCGGCATTACAAATCAGGTAACGTGGACCTGAATTGTCATTTGGCGCCATCAGCGACCATTTGATCCCTGCCGGGAAGCCTGCACCACCACGACCTTTTACGGTTGCAGCCTTTACAACTTCCAGCACTTCTTTCGGTGTCATAGACAGGGCTTTTTTAAAGCCTGCATAGCCTTCAAGCGCTTCATAGTCATCGACATGACGGACATTTGCTTGTTTGCTTAGACGCCAAGTCAGTGGATGCGTTTCCGGGTTACCGTCGCCATAAATTGGTTTTGGTTCGGTATTCATACATACTTCTCCAATAACTGTTTAATTGATGTTACTTCCACGAGACCGTGAGTATCTTCATCAATCATGAGGGTTGGACCTTTATCACAGTTACCTAGGCAGCAAATTGGAAGCAAGGTAAAACGGCCATCCGCTGTGGTTTGGCCGAACTGGATACCCAATTCACGCTGGAATGCTTCTGCTAAAGTCTCCGCACCCATCAAGAAACATGCAATTGAGTCACACAGTAAAATTACGTGACGACCCACTGGCTGACGGTAAATACGGTTATAGAACGTTGCAACCCCTTCCAAATCGGCAAGGCTCATGCTGAGCATTTGCGCGATGGCATTCATTTGAGCATCGTCTACCCAGCCATTACGGCGTTGTACACACTTCAGCGCATCAAGACACGCTGCACGTGGGTAAGGGTAATGCCCAATGTGATGTTCAATTTCGTGGATTTCTTCCGAAGTTAAAATCCCTTCAACATTCACACGTGGCTTTTTATCAGTCAAAATCATCATAATGCGTTTACCCCTTAGCGATCCACGTCAGCCATTACGACGTCGATTGTCGCTAAATAAATGATTAAGTCAGATACAAGACTGCCGTTAATCACAGAAGGCATTTGCTGTAAATGCGTGAAAGTTGGTGTACGAATACGGGTACGGTAACTCATGGTTGACTTGTCTGAAGTCAGATAATAAGTCGACGCACCTTTCACCACTTCTGCCATCACAGATGATTCACCTGCAGGCATTACAGGACCCCAAGAAACGCTCAAGAAGTGCGTAATCAAGGTTTCAATATCTTGTAATGTTTTGTCTTTTGGTGGTGGAACAGCCAGCGGATGGTCCGCTTTGTACGCACCAGATGGCATATTCTCTAGACACTGCTTAATGATTTTCAGTGACTGTTCGATTTCACGGAAGTGAACAATCACACGAGCATATGCATCGCCTTCGTACTCAACCGGTACTTCGAAGTCGTAATTTTCATAACCGCTATATGGACGGTATTTACGTACGTCAAAGTCGATACCTGTAGCACGCAGACCAGTACCTGTTACGCCCCATGCCAATGCAGATTTCGCATCGTACTGAGCCACATTACGGGTACGACCCACAAATACAGAGTTTTTCAGTGCTGCAGTGTAGTATTCATTCAAACGCTTAGGCATCCAGTCGAGTAAGTCTCGAACCAGTTTTTCCCAACCATTTGGCAAGTCATGTGCAGTACCACCGATACGGAACCATGCTGGATGCATACGGTAACCGGTGATCGCTTCCACGATGTCATACACTTTCTGACGGTCAGCGAACATATAGAATACTGGGGTCATACCGCCGGCATCCTGAATCGCAGTACCGATGTACAGCAAGTGGTTATTGATACGGAACAATTCCGACATCATGACACGGATACATTGTGCGCGGTCTGGCACAGTAATGCCTGCCAATTGTTCCACACCCATCACATACGGCATGTTTTGAGCACAACCACCCAAATAGTCCACACGGTCAGTATACGGAATGAATGAATGCCAAGTTTGACGTTCAGCCATCTTTTCCACACCACGGTGGTGATAGCCGATATCTGGCACACAGTCTTTCACTTCTTCACCATCCAACTGCAAAATTACACGGAACGCACCGTGCGCAGACGGGTGGTTAGGACCCAAATTCAGGAACATGAAATCTTCATCTGCATTACCGCGCTTCAGACCCCAGTCTTCTGGCACGAAACGTAGATGTTCCTGTTCAAAGTCCTGCTTGGCTTTGTCTTGAATATACGGAGTATATTCAGTCGCACGTGCAGAATATTCTTTACGTAGCGGATGACCTTCCCAGTAGGTTGGCAACAAGATACGACGGAGCATTGGATGCCCTTCGAAATTGATGCCGAACATGTCATAAGCTTCACGCTCATACCAGTTCGCATTTGGCCAGATATTCGTTGCGGTCGGAATATTCAGATCGCTGTCGCTTAATGCAACTTTAATACGAATGTCACAGTTACGCTCTAAAGATAATAAATGATAGAACACTGTGAATTCTGACGCAGGCAAACCGTCACGGTGCGTACGTAAACGCTCATCTACTGCAGACAAGTCGAATAGCATCACGTATGGACGTGGCACGGTACGCAAGAACATCAATACTTCTTGTACACGTGCGCGCTCAACCCAAACTGTCGGGAAATCCTCGAAAGTTGTTTGCACAAAGAAGTTCTCACCAAACTTGGTTTTGAGCTCTTCAATGATGGCAAATGCTGGGCGTGAATCAACTGCTGTTGATTCTGGCATAGCAATGTCAGTTTCAGCCATTGGCTTGGCTTCCTATTTAATACAAATTCAGTCAACCTAAACGACAACTACACCCATAGCGGGTGCACAACAAAAAACCGGTCGTTTAAATTATTTAATTTCATCCATAGAGCGTAAGTTCTTCACAGCCACACGCTGGTCTTTCTTACGGTCACGTTCCGGCATCATCTTTGGCTTATACACTGGCTTAAGATCATCACCGATTACCGCAGACAGCGGACGACGCTCTAATTGAATTTGGTCTTGTAACAGCATTAAAGCCTGGATCAATGCTTCAGGACGTGGTGGGCAGCCCGGAACGTATACATCTACCGGAATAATCTTATCCACACCTTGTACGACTGAATAAATATCGTACATACCACCTGAGTTCGCACACGCACCCATTGAAATCACCCATTTCGGTTCAAGCATCTGTTCATACAGACGTTGAATTACCGGAGCCATTTTCACGAAGCATGTACCTGCTACAATCATCAAGTCTGCCTGACGCGGTGAAGCACGGATAACTTCGGCACCAAAACGTGACAAGTCATGTACACCGGTCAAAGTCGTTGCATATTCAACGTAGCAGCAAGATGTACCAAAGTTAAATGGCCAAACTGAGTTCTTACGACCCCAGTTCACTGCTGTGTGCATTACATCCTCTAGGCGAGTCATGAACACATTTTTATTCACTTCTTCTTCTAGAAGCGGATCTTCTACAACGATACGCTCTTGAAGTGGATATTCATCAGCATTCGGATTCGCACGGGTTAATGTATATTTCATCCCGAGTTACTCCTTATCAGAGGGTTGAACTTGTGATTTTTTCACAAGACCAGATGATTGAGCTGGGATTTGACCAGTTGGATCCATAACCAATTCTTCAACTGAGTTGAAGCGCGTAATTTCTGCAAGATCCATATTTGGCGAACCAATTTTAGCTTTGTATCCTGCTGCTTTACGTCTGTCTGAAGGTGCCCAGTTCAGTGCGCCTGTCGATAATTCGTAAACCAAACCAACAAGTAAAACCAAAATAAAGATAGCTGCAGTTGCAAAACCAATCCAACCTACTTCACGAACAGAAGATGCCCATGCATACAGGTAAAGTGCTTCGAGGTCGAAGACTACAAAGAAAATTGCAACTAAATAGAATTTCGCAGACAAGCGGATACGAGCTCCACCTGCGCTGACTACGCCTGACTCAAACTGCTCCTGCTTGGCACGGCCCCATGATTTACCCCCGAGGAGTAATGGGACAGTGAGCATAAAGACGCATAAAAATGTAACGCCGATCACGAAGGCAATAATTGCCCATTCGTATGGAGTAATGGCACTCATGCGGGGATAACTCCTGGCAGGCCGATTTATTAACAAAGAATGTATGTATTGGCCTTCAAATACACCAAACACAAAATTAATCCCGCCAATTGTACCTGATTTTGGATTTCACTTGCTAGTTTATAAGCCTTAGTCTTTTGGATGATTTTTTAGACATTCCTAATTTTATTCTGGCTTTAAGCTCATAGAATCTCAACCGATCGTTTTTTTAAATTAAAGTTTAAATTTCCATTATTTTTTTCTAAACCCAGATAGACTTTTAAAGCTATGCATAATTAAGCCTCACTCCTTTTACAGTGGCTGGCTACCCACCCAATGAAACGAAACTTATAAAGAATCAATTAAAAACATTTCACCTTTGCATCATGCTCCGGAAAATAAGTGTGTTTTTAAAAGATGTTTAACATGAATGTTGTCATTCAATTAGAAGCCCCCCTTTTCTACCCGCTCTCGGTAAGCCTTAAAAGAGCAATTGTGTATTTTTGCAACACGTCCAACAGTTTGATTCAGATTATGATATTTCTATTTTTAAACACACTATGACATTTATAAAGTAACAATAAGGAGTCCATGCATGTCTCTACGATTTACCCATAAACCTGATTATTTTTTCTTTGCTCAATTATTGATGCGACATGTAGAAAGCTATATCCAAAAACATCAGGATGCCAGCAATGCAATCTTTGACTTAGGGGATATTCATAAACTTTTCCAGACAGACTATGCCTCTTCCAGCATTAACCTGGACGGTATTATGAATATTGCCGATGAGTACAAGCTTGAAACCTTATCTGGTGACCAGAAGCTAATCCAAAGCTATCAGGTAGATGTTAAAAATAACAAGCTACTGATCAACTTCAATTCTGATGCCTTAAACAGCCTGAAAGAAGGCAAGCCACTGATTGAACCGGATGCTACCATCCATGAATAATCCCCTTTAAATAGCCATAAAAAAACGATACCTATGTATCGTTTTTTCTCACCTAAACTCTTATTCTGACTGATCTGACACTTCAGCTTTTTCCAGCTTTTCGATCGGTTTTTGCTTGATTTTTTTACCGTAACGGCTGGCTGGCCAAATCATGATAAAGCGTGCACCACCCAGTGTCGGACTTTGATCGACCTGAATCTCTCCACCAAACCAGTAAGCAATCCGGCTGACAATAGACAAGCCCAAACCATACCCCCCTGAAGCACGGGTACGACTATCATCCAGTCGGGCAAAAGCTTCAAAGATACGGGCGCGGTCAGCTTCTAGAATCCCCGGACCATCATCTTCTACACAGATATACGCCATGCCCTTAGCATCTAGTCCGCCGCTGATCAGGATTTTCTGCTCACAGTAGCGTACTGCATTACCCACCAGATTTTGCACCACACGATGCAGGTAACGTCGTTCAGCTTCTACGGTTACAGGTACTGACATTGGCAGCACTTCAACTTCTTTGCCAGTTTTTAGAGCATCTGTTTCGACGGCCACCTGCTCCAACACTTCAAACAGATCAATATCTTCAAATTCAATTGAAGGCATGCCCTGTTCCAGTTTGGCATAGGTCATGATTTCATCGATCAAGGTATTTAAGGCTTCAATATCCTTATCGATCTGCTCAACCTGCTGCAAGCGATAATCATAGTCGTCTTCATCTGCCATCATTTCCACAGCAAAACGGATACGGGCAACCGGTGTACGCAGCTCATGCGATACAGCACGCATCAATTCACGCTGCGCTTCAATCAGGCGCTGAATATGGTCCGACATATTGTTATAGCTGGAAGCCAGCGTCGCCATCTCATCACTGCCCTCCACCGGAAGACGCAATGACATGTTCCCGGTTTTCATCTTGTTCAGGGCATAGCTCACTTCACGCAGTTTACGTTGCATTGGCACCAGCAGACCATAAATCCCCAGACTTAAGACAAACAGGCTCAATAAGGTAATTCCGGCAGCTAACTGGAATGGCATCCAGTTAAATAACGGCACTGGCCCCATCACCAGCACTTCAGACGTCGAGCTAGGAATAGGAGAAATGATCGAAATTGTAGTGCCGCGAATTGAGGCACTATCACGATATAAAATAATGCTGTGATCCAGACGCAAACGTCCGATCTGCTCGGAATCTAGTGGCAGGCTTTGGACATTTTCGATCGAG
The DNA here is from genome assembly GCF_013417645.1 of Acinetobacter sp. YH12236. NCBI lineage: Bacteria > Pseudomonadati > Pseudomonadota > Gammaproteobacteria > Moraxellales > Moraxellaceae > Acinetobacter > Acinetobacter sp. YH12236. The sequence goes on along the minus strand of NZ_VPDM01000032.1, from coordinate 10,804 downwards.
ATTGGATAAGAGAAATAATCCTGAATTCGCTTCAGGTATTCTTTTTCCTGACCTGGGTAGTACACCAGATAATCCAGAATAAAGACCGGTAAAGCCTTCATCTGACGTTCAGTAATATTATCCGCCTTAATATAAAGATAATGACTTGGATCATCACGTAGCCCGATGACAATATAAGCTACCCCGGTTTTGGCATCCCAACGCACGACTGCCTTACGGTCAGCCAGACGTCGACCTTCCGCTCGGGTAATATCCACTTTACTGGCTTCGACATAGTAGATCGGCAATTCCAACAGATCAGACGCATCTGAAACCCAATCCATCTTTTGCTGCAGATTAGGCTGTCTCGCAACCCCCTCACTGATGATATATGCCATACCATTAGTCAGGGATTCACGATACTCCTGCGCACGCTGGTAGTTGATGATCTGTACCAGCAGATAGCTGAATACTGCCACCAGGACCACAAGCATGACCAGGCCTGCGTATATCCGCAAAAATATACTGTGTTTAAACACCTATTAATTATCCTGTTTATTCAGGCGGCTAAAGGCACCGATTAGATACCGTTAGTTTCTTTGACGAATAGATAACCTTTACTACGTACTGTTTTAATACGTTTTGGATTTTCAGGATCGTCACCAATTTTTGGACGAATGCGCGAGATACGCACATCAATTGAACGGTCTTGACCGTCATATTCGATGCCGCGTAAACGCTCAAAGATATCTTCACGTGACAGGATGCGGCCCGCATTTGAAGCCAGCAGCCACAACAGGTCATATTCTGCACTGGTAAAGTCAACCAGCTCACCATTTAAGGTCACTGAACGACCACCATTGTCGATCACCAGGTCATCAAATTCGATGCGCTGAGCCACTTCATCTTCAGGCACCTTGTCGGTACGACGCAATAAAGCACGAATACGAGCCAGCAGGACACGCGGCTGAACCGGTTTAGCGACATAGTCATCTGCACCCATTTCCAGACCTAAGACCTGATCCATATCTTCAGTACGTGCAGTCAGCATTAAAATCGGTTGATGATAATGTGGACGAACTTCACGGCAGATGGTCAAACCATCAGCACCTGGCAACATGACATCTAGAACCACCATGTCTGGTTGCTCAGCAATAATACGACGAATAGCACGGTTGCCATCCGGCTCTACCCCAACCTCAAGACCATTACGGATGAGGTATTCTTGTGTTAAACGAGCAAGACGCTCATCATCTTCAACAATTAGAATTTTAGGTAACTTTTCTTCTTGGCTCATGTGTTGCCCCTTTATTTGATGGACGCATGCTACGGACGTATCCTTTTGAAATCCAATAGATACGTTTTTAATATGCTTGCAATATACACACGTTTACATTGTAAACAAGATAGCGTTCACCAAACCAATACATCAAAGTAGCATTTTGTAATATTTTATCGTGCACATTTCACTCGAATGTGCACTTAACTACCGTTTGTCGGCTTATTTGCATCGATTAAAGCTTAATCTGAACAAAATGTGACTAGTTGATTCAGGCCTTTTTAGTTATCCACAATGTTATCTATAAGCACTTTTTGCCAGCTTTGATATGCTATGCCTTGCCGGATAAGGCTTATGCAAGAATCAATAAAAATTGGGATCTTTTTGCAAAAGATTAAGATAAAACTTCAGAAAAATATTTAGCAAAATGTCAATATTGATCTACCCTAAATTTTCCCGTATCTTGTGTTCAATTAATTTTATAACCACTAGGTCTTGTGTTTATTCCTCGAACACTGTGGCACGATTTTTGCCCAGTTCAAACGGTCCATAAACATAAAAATAGATGACAATGGAGCTATGCTAACATGAGCGTAATCACGTCCACTCCGGGTCAACTTCAGGTGATTAAACGCACCGGTGATGTTGCCGCTTTTGATGCAGAAAAAATTTCTGTTGCAATTGGAAAAGCATTTTTGGCAGTAGAAGGCCAGCAAAGTGCAGATTCGAGCCGTATACACGACCGTATCGAACAATTAACGGAAATGGTTCTGAATACATTCAAACGCCGTTTACCATCGGGTGGCACGATCCATATCGAAGAAATTCAGGATCAGGTTGAACTTGCGCTGATGCGTACTGGCGAACAGAAAGTTGCACGTGCCTATGTCATCTACCGTGAACAACGTTCTGAAGCGCGCAAACAGTTAGGTGCCAACCATCACCCTACACTGCAAGTCACTGATGCAGAAGGTAAGTTAAAGCCGCTTGACTTAAGCGAATTGACTGCGACTGTGACTCGTGCTGCTGAAGGCCTTGAAGGGATCGACGTACAGGCGATTGTCGATGAGACCGTAAAAAACCTTTATAACGGTGTAAAAGAGTCTGACATCTCTACAACCATGATGATGGCAACTCGTACCCGTATTGAGCAAGAACCTAACTATACTTATGTGACTGCACGTCTGTTGCGTGATGACCTGGTGGCTACCGGTTTAGAGTTCTTGGGTCTATCCACTGATACTAATGAAGGTGATGCACTTGAAACTTTCCTGAAAAAAGGGATTGAGTTAGAGCTTCTTTCACCTGAATTGTTAAACTTTGACCTGGCTAAGCTGGCTGCAGCGATTCAACCAGAACGTTCAAACCAGTTCACTTACCTAGGTCTGCAAACCCTATTTGACCGTTACTTTATCCACTCAGATGGCGTGCGTTTCGAATTGCCGCAATTGTTCTTCATGCGTGTGTCTATGGGTCTTGCCCTGAACGAAGATAACCGTGAAGACCGTGCAATCGAGTTCTATAACTTATTGTCTAGCTTCGACTACATGGCGTCTACGCCTACCCTGTTCAACTCAGGTACGCTACGTCCACAGTTATCTAGCTGCTACTTAACTACAATTGATGATGATCTGTTTGACATCTATGGCGCGATGCGTGATAACGCAATGCTGTCTAAATGGGCAGGCGGTTTAGGTAATGACTGGACTCCAGTTCGTGCCCTGAACTCTTACATTAAAGGTACAAACGGTAAGTCTCAAGGTGTGGTGCCATTCCTTAAAGTTGCCAACGATACTGCTGTTGCAGTAAACCAGGGTGGTAAACGTAAAGGTGCGGTATGTGCATACCTGGAAACCTGGCATCTGGATATCGAAGAATTCCTTGAGCTGCGTAAGAATACGGGTGATGACCGTCGTCGTACTCACGACATGAACACTGCGAACTGGGTTCCTGACCTGTTCATGCAACGTGTATTCGAAGATGCTGAATGGACACTGTTCACACCTTCTGAAACGCCTGATCTTCATGATCTGACTGGTGCAGAATTCGCTGAGCGTTATGCTTACTACGAAAGCATTGCCAAAGAAACAAACATGTTGCACAAGAAAATCCGTGCAAAAGATTTGTGGCGCAAAATGCTGTCTATGCTGTTCGAAACAGGCCACCCATGGATCACGTTCAAAGACGTATGTAACCTGCGTTCACCACAACAACACGTAGGTGTGGTTCACTCTTCTAACCTGTGTACAGAAATCACCCTGAACACCAGCAAAGAAGAAATCGCAGTATGTAATTTAGGTTCGATCAACCTGGTACAACACATTCAAGGCGGCAAGCTGGATCGTGAAAAACTGGCTCGTACAGTAAAAACTGCGGTTCGTATGCTCGATAACGTGATCGACATCAACTACTACGCAGTTCCACAAGCACGTAACTCGAACCTGAAACACCGTCCAGTCGGTATGGGTATCATGGGCTTCCAGGATGCGCTTTACGAAATGGGTATGGCTTACGGTTCTGACGCTGCGGTTGAGTTTGCTGATGAATCAATGGAAGTGATTTCTTACTACGCAATTTCAACTTCAAGTGACCTTGCTGTTGAACGCGGTACGTATGAAACATTCAAAGGTTCACTGTGGGATCAAGGTATTCTGCCAATCGACTCACTTGACCTGGTTGCGAAAACTCGTCCAGAACGCATGTTTGAAGTAGACCGCACACAACGTCTGGACTGGGACACTTTACGTGCCAAAGTTCAAAAAGACGGTATGCGTAATTCGAATGTGATGGCGATTGCGCCAACTGCAACTATTTCGAACATTTGTGGTGTGTCTCAATCCATTGAGCCTACATTCCAGAACCTGTATGTGAAATCTAACCTGTCTGGTGAATTCACAGTGATCAACCCGTACCTGGTACGTGCGTTGAAAGAACGTGGTCTTTGGGATGCAGTGATGGTCAATGACCTGAAACACTTTGAAGGTTCAGTACAAAAGATTTCTCGTATTCCTGAAGAATTGAAAGCGATCTTTGCGACTGCGTTTGAAGTTGAGCCACGCTGGATCGTAGATGCTGCTTCTCGTCGTCAAAAATGGATCGATCAGGCGCAATCTCTGAACCTGTACATCGCTGGTGCAAACGGTAAGAAACTGGACATCACTTACAAGATGGCTTGGTTACGTGGTCTGAAAACCACTTACTACCTACGTGCATTAGGTGCAACTTCTGCTGAAAAATCAACCATTAATACTGGTGCATTGAATGCAGTTAAACCTGCAACTGTTGCGGCTCCTGTAGTTGCAGCGCCAGTGGTTGAAGAGAAAAAACCTGAAGCGCCTGTAGAGGAAGAAGGTTTCACTCAAGCAGCGCCAGTGCCACAAGCATGTTCAATTGATAATCCTGATTGTGAGGCTTGTCAGTAAGTTAGCTGGATTAGGAATCAACCGAGATTTATCTCTTATATTGCGAATTAGCAATGGTTGATTCTTATGAGCGGTTAGCATAAGAACTCACTTTTGCTAATTCGTCATGATTGATTCCGTAAAGGAATAGAACATGTCGAAAAAGCTTAAAGAATTTAAAAAGAAAGTTCGCATTGTACGCAAGGAAATTCAGATTTTTTGCTTCACATGCTTATTACCTTGCTCAGTTGCAATATTGGTTTCGATAAACCAAGCAAATGAACAAAACATAAAAAATCTTAAGTCAACTACTCAGGTAGTTACTTAATACAAAATCCCCCCTAAATCCCCCTTTTCCAAAGGGGGACTTCCGTGTAAGCAAAAGAATTCACGGAAATCCCCCTCCTTTATTAAAGGATGGGTTTGGGGAGGATTTAATATTTAACAATAAAGGAAACCTCAATGCCCCATATGACTCACAATTACATGTTAGGACTTGTGGCATTGATCCTTTCCTTTGCCATTACCTTTTACGCACCGATTGCTTACTTCTGGTTTAAAGTTCGCCAGCAACAGCGTAAACAAAATAAGTAGTGGGGATTTATCTCTGAACAAATTCAGAGCATTCATCGACAAAACTTAATTTTGTTTACACAAATTGAGCGTATAGTAAGACATCTCAGCACTGCTGGATGTCTAATAAAAGATATAAAGCAACTAGAGAGAATTGATATGTCTATCCTAAGTTGGGACGATTTCGAAGATGATTCGCAAAAACCGGCTGCACCTGAACAGCAGCCTACGCCCGTCGAGCCGAAAAAAACGGCTAATCCGCAGATGGTATCTGATGCAAGCAACACATCGTCGAATGTGGCAGCTGCACAACCCGCTGCAGCCCCTCGAAGCGCAGGATCAAATTCAACCGATTCACTGGCAAGAGCATCTGCTTCCCTAGACCAACTGGACGTTGCGCCTGGTCTTGAAGAACTTGAGATGGGCGCACAGCGTGTACAGGTTGATGATAAACGTATGATCAACTGCCGTGCTGACTTGAACCAGTTAGTGCCATTCAAATACGAATGGGCTTGGCAGAAATATCTGGATGGTTGTGCGAACCACTGGATGCCTCAAGAAATCAACATGAACCACGACATCGCGTTGTGGAAGTCTGAAAATGGCTTGACTGAAGATGAACGTACCATCGTGATGCGTTCACTTGGTTTCTTCTCTACCGCGGATTCACTAGTAGCAAACAATCTGGTATTGGCGATCTACCGTCACATCACCAACCCTGAATGCCGTCAGTACATCCTGCGTCAGTCATTTGAAGAAGCGATTCATACGCATGCTTACCAGTACTGTATCGAGTCTTTAGGTATGGACGAAGGTGAAGTCTTCAACATGTACCGCGAAGTCCCATCAGTTGCACGTAAAGCGGCTTGGGGCCTGAAATATACACAATCTCTAAGTGATCCTACTTTCAAAACCGGTACACCAGAAAACGACCAGATCTTGCTTCGCAACCTGATCGCATTCTACTGTGTACTTGAAGGTATCTTCTTCTACTGCGGTTTCACCCAAATTCTGTCTATGGGTCGTCGTAACAAGATGAATGGTGTTGCTGAGCAATTCCAGTACATCCTGCGTGATGAATCTATGCACCTGAACTTCGGTATTGATATGATCAACCAGATCAAGATCGAGAACCCACATCTGTGGACTGCTGAATTCCAGCAAGAAGTGATTCAGATGATCCTTGAAGGCACCATGCTTGAAATCGAATATGCACGTGACACGATGCCACGCGGTGTATTGGGCATGAATGCCGGTATGATGGAAGAATACCTGAAATTTATCTGTAACCGTCGCTTGAGCCAGTTAGGCTTGCCTGAACAGTTTACTGGTGTGAACAATCCATTCCAGTGGATGTCAGAAATGATGGATCTACGTAAAGAGAAGAACTTCTTCGAAACTCGCGTAACAGATTATCAAACTGGTGGCGCGTTAAGCTGGTAAGAAATATCACATAATATATAAAGTATTATGATCAAAAAAACCGCCTAAAATGGCGGTTTTTTTATTGGATGAATGCTTAACTTATTTCATCTTTTCAACGATTTGTTCAGCTTTTTTCAGATGTGTCGCTACCGCAGTACGGGTGTGCGTCAACATGCTTTTTAATTCCGCATTTTTCGCACTTGGAATCAATTGTGTATCCAAAGTGTTCAGGGCTTTACGATGTACTTCAACCTGACTCATCATATAGTCTTTATCGGCTGCAGATGGCTTGCTCAGGTCAGTAACAATCTTGTCATTATCGCTTTGCAATGCCGTACTGAGACTGCTTGCTTGAGGAGTTAATTTTAAACGGTCTGCCAGAGCCTGGCCTTTTTTCTCGTTCGCTGTATGTTCGCTAATCATCATTTGCGCATACTTACGTGCGTCATCTGTTTTAAGTTTTGGCAAAGCTGTTTTTGCCTGTTTAATTTCACCGTTATTGACCGTACTTACAACCTTAATCACTTGGCTCTCAGTTAAATTCATTCGGCTGTCATTTGATGCTTTAGAATTTGCTTGAGCAGCAGTTGAAGATTGCTGATTCATTGCCATTGTTTGACCAGCAGTGAATAGCAATACACCACTCATCGCAACGCAGTTAATCATCTTCTTCATTGGAATAGCTTTCATCATGACACCCTTTAATGTTTTATTAATTAAAATAGCCTTTATAAAATAGGTGAATTCACTAAAAAAACAGTGTAATGTTTAAGTTGTTTTATGAGATCAATATATAAGCATTTATTAACTTAAGCAAAGTCTGTTGGGGATTAGTTTCTTATTCAAACTCTACGTAAAAATTCGCAATATATTTATATTGAATAAAATACTAAAATTAATTAAGTTATTGATTTAAATTATATTTTATAAATTTCAGTATATTTTTAGCCTTATTAAACTTATCTTAGTTTTGCTCCATTAAATCATTCCTTATTATTCAACAAATTAAGAAAATCTAAATTTAACTAAATTATTCGTTATCGGCTAAATCAACTTCTTATTAATCAGAACTTCTAGCTTTAGATAGTGAAAATTTATTACCTAAATATTTTTATAAAAGCTTGATCTCAAAATAAATTTCCTATGTTACTATCGGCCATATATGAATAATATTTATACAAATCCATAATAGCCAGAAGATAAATAGAGAGGGCTTATGAAAGGTTCCATCCTGGATTTTTCTATTCAAGATAATACGGGTTTTATCACAGGGGATGATAACAACCGCTACAGTTTTAGCGGTGCAGACTGGCGTGGACAACGCCCTCCTTCACGCGGTGACCGGGTTGATTTTATTGTTAACTCAACCGGTCAGGCAGCAGATATTTATCTGGCTTTGGGAAACTCGATTCATCTGGGAGAAAGCATTAGCAATCAGATTAATAAATATTCCAATCTGGATCAGGCTGAAGAGAATTACAGCAGTATCGATTGGTTCGTAAAATGTCTAACCAATTATGCAAACTTTTCAGGTCGTGCACGCCGTAAAGAATTTTGGTTCTTTATGCTGTTTTGTGTAATTTTAAGCATTATTAGTGAAGCCATTGATGCAGTTTTAGGCACCAAGCCTTTGGTGAATGGCCTGCTAAATTTAGCGCTTCTGCTCCCAAGTCTGGCTGTAGGGGCACGTCGCTTGCATGACATTGGACGCTCTGGATGGTGGCAATTGCTTGTACTGACAGGGATAGGAGCCATTTTACTCATTATCTGGTGGGCAAGTGATACCAAAAAAGAAAATAATGAATATGGTGCTCCTGCCAAGTAATGGAACATTACATATCCCGTCTTGATACGGGATATGTTTATAGATTATTTAATTTAATATCAAAGCAATACGTAGGCAATTCATGCTGCAAGATCAGTTATCCAAACTTCCCAATGCAATATGGGTGCAAATTTATAAAGATAAAATGCAACTGATGGACAATGAGGGCACGATTGTGCAAACAATGGTGCCTCCCGTTCCCTATGCGCATGAACGCAGCATCATTGCCGACTTTAATGCTGCCTCAGACACCCTAAAACAGCTGGTATCTACTTCAATTGTTCAAAAACTTTGGGGCTCTACAACGCTGCTGCAAGTTATGGATATGCCTGAAGAGGGTCTGACAGCTCTTGAACAGCGTGCCCTGCTAGAATTAGGTTATGAAAATAGTGCACAAAAGGTGATTCTGTATGATCCCGCAGGTCAGGAAATTACGAAAGCGAGCTTAAGCACCACTTATCCTAAAACCAATCTAAAAATCTTTCTGGTTATCTTAATTGTCGTCATTGCTGCTTCTATCTGGTTTTTAACACTTTAAATGCCCATGTAAAATTAAAAAATCCCGCATTAAGCGGGATTTTTTAATTGAAGTTCAATGACATCATAAAATTTTATAAATCATCCATTCTGAACCTGCTGATCAGATTGGATTATATTTAATGATGTCATCCAGCTGTAAAGTTGCACTGTCTACATTCTGCAATATCAGCAAATCAGCGCGCGCAAAGGTGGTATCGGTATCGGAACCATCACGATCGATCGTCACGACTGTATCATCTCCACGTTGTTCGAGCGTGATATAGTTCCCCAGATTTGATGCATCTACTGCCTGATCACTTAATAATGCAGAGATATCGATGGTATCACCTTCAACTGCATTGAAGTCAGTCCAGGTATCTGTACCATTACCGCCTGTTGCATCAGCATTATTCATTAAATAATATATCGCTGTGTCTGCTCCTGCACCACCCGTCAGGATGTCATCACCTGCGCCACCCTGTAACAGGTTATCTGCTGGATCGTCGGCATAGTTAAGAATCTGGTTTACGCGATCAATATTGATCACCAGATTTGCTGAAGCACTTTCCTGATCGGCCTGTCCCGCATTACGCGTTACCGTATATTCAAATACTTCACTCAGTAATGGGCCCTGTCCTACTGCACTATTGTATTCATAACTGAAATTACCATTTTCATAGAGTTTGAGCTCACCATATGTCCCTTCGATAAGGGTAAAGTTACCTCCTTCATCACTTAAATCGAAAGTTACTGGCTGCCCATTAATCTCAGTTAATACGCCACCCGCCCAATTATCCGCTTGTGTGCCGTCGGCTGAAGTTTCCTGAATATTGCCTGTTGCACGGTAGATTTCTCCATTGACTTCGTAGACTTCAGCAGTGGTTCCACCAAATAGCGTTAATGGATTACTTAAGGCTTCTTGAGCGATCAGGTCTATTAAGCCATCAACAGCTGGTAAAACATCATCCAGCCCTAAAGTACTTAGCAATGCATTTAATGATCCGAGCAAGGTATTTAAACCAGTCGTTAGGCCAGTTTCTTCAAGCACGGTATCTAGCAAAATATCGCTAACTAGTGGTTCAACCAGGTTATCGAATAATGCCTGGCCTGCACCATCTACCCCTTCTAAAATTCCATTTAGAAGCGCATCTAATGCTGTACCCAATCCTAAAGTAACCCGAATCCTGCTTAAGCCGATGACTTCATAATTTGAATTGTTGGCTTATTTTTATAGATCAGTTGATATGCACACAAGGACGCGTAAATCCCTCCTAGAAATCCATGAACACTACGTGCTTTGCTTGTCACTAAATTGTACTGACCTTTCAATAAACTGAATAAAGTCTCTATCTTATTGCGCTGTTTTAAGTGATATTTATCTGACTCAGAAAGTTGTATAGCCTGCATATTTTTTCGATGATAGGTAATTAAATCAATACCTTGCTCTTTCAACCTACTCTTCAGTTCTTGACTAATATAGCCACGATCTCCATACAACTTTGCTTCCATCTCTTTAACGAGTCTCTCAACCATTTTGATATCAGCCAAATGTCCATTGGATAAAGCAGAACAAGCAATTTCACCAAATTGATTCATCACAATATGTAATTTACAGCCATAAAACCAGCCCATTGAGTTTCTACCACGTGATGCAATTTGGACTAATGATTTATGGCGTTGAATACGTTGATTTTTACAAACTGGCAGAGTTGTTGAATCAATCCATAAATATTGTGTACCTTGGCCTTTCATTAGCGCCACATGTAAAGCGTGTAGAGCTAATTGATGTCTATTAATCAGATG